>NZ_JBFFOE010000024.1:0-35533 GCF_041562875.1 Lutibacter sp.
ATATCACCTTCTAATTCTTTAAAATGCTTAAAAGTATTGGTGCTATCATGCTCATATATTTTTGAAATTAGATTTTGACGTAAAGCTAAAATTGCTCTTCTACCAAGATCTATTAATTTCACTTCTTCTGATACATCTTCTCCTATTTCAAAATCAGGTTCGATTTTTCGAGCTTCAGAAAGTTCAATTTCCTCATTATCATCTTCTGACATTCCATCAGCTACCACAATTCTGTTTCGCCAAATCTCCATATCTCCTTTATCAGGATTGATAATGATATCAAAGTTGTCATCTGATCCGAATTTTCTTTTTAAGGCAGCTCTAAAAACCTCTTCAAGTATTGCCATTAGCGTTACTCTATCTATATTTTTATCTCCTTTAAATTCTGAAAACGACTCAATTAATGCTAAATTTTCCATGCATCCTCTAAATTAAAATATTATTTTCACTTTTGCTTCTAATATGTTTTCAAACTGTATTACTTCGTTTTTAATTACAGTTATTTTTCCTTTTCCAAGTGGTTTTGGTTCTCGTGTTTTCCATTCTATCTCTATTTCATTATCTGTAACACTCTTAAGCAACCCTTGAACGGTTTTGTTGTCTTTCAATTTCAAATCAAGAATTCGATTGATATTTTTAACATACTGTCTTTTAACTTTTAAAGGGTTTGCTACATCAGGAGAGGTCACTTCTAATGAGAAATCTTCCTCTTCTCTATCTAAATTATGTTCAATTTCTCGACTAATTCTGATACATTCTTGTAATGTAACTCCATGATCACCATCAACCTCAACATAAATTTTGTTGTCAGCTAAAAATTTCAATTCTATTAAAAACAGCTCCTTATTTTCTTCAAGAGCATTATCTAATAAACCTATAACTTTTCCTTTATCCATTGTAGTAGTATAAAAAGAGGGGACTTATTGTCCCCTCCTATCCTTCTAAATTATCCTAATTCGGTGCAAATATACTAACATTTTTTTAAATGATAAAAATTCATTCTTCTTTTTAATTTAAAATTATTAACTTTACGTTTTACTTAACATTCTTTACGATAAATTTTTATGAAAAATATTTTAGTTCCTGTTGATTTTTCTGATCAAGCAAAATATGCAGCAAAGGTTGCAAGCGACATTGCTAGGGTTACAAATTCGAAAATATTTTTATTACATATGCTTGAATTACCAACTGGTATTGTTGACCCTTCTAGCTTTGGGAATTCTAACAATGCACCTACTACTTTATTATTTTTAAAACGAGCTTATGAAAAATTTGAGGATTTTAAAAAATTACCTTTTTTTAATGGTATAGAAATTGAAGATTCTGTACAATTTCACAAAGCTTATGACGGTATTATAGACGAAAGTAAAAAACAGTCTATAGATTTAATAGTTATGGGATCTAAAGGAACGTCTGGTCTTGAAGAAATGTTGGTAGGCTCTAATACTGAGAAAGTTGTTAGAAATTCAGAGGTTCCTGTTTTAGTTGTTAAGAGTGATGTTGATCATTTTAAAATTGAAAATATTGTTTTCGCTTCTAATTTTGAACAAAAAAGTAAAGTAGCTTTTCAAAATATTTTAAATTTCGCATCTCTTTTTAATGCTCGATTGCATTTACTTAAAATTAACACAATTCATAATTTTGAGACAACAAAAGAATCAAGTGATGCCATAAGAAATTTTATAAACGAATTTGATTTAGGTGATTATACGTTAAATATTTACAATGATGTTTCAGTTGAAACTGGTATACTTAATTTTGCTGCTGTAATTGATGCTGATGTAATTCTACTAAACACTAGTGGAAGGAGAGGCTTAGCGCATCTATTTACAGGAAGTATTGGAGAAGACTTAGCAAATCATTCCAAATTACCTGTAGTTACATTTAAAGTATAAAAACTTCAAAATATAAATTAAAAAAGCTTCAACTAATAATTGAAGCTTTTTTGTTGACATATAAAATTTGAACTTCAACTGATACCCACAAAAATGGAATTTGCTTAATAGATTGTCGGTTATTTCATAAGTGTAAAACCACAGTTAAACAGTTAATTTTTTTAATTTATTCTAATTTTCACTAAAGTTTCTCTTCATATTCGTACTATTTAATTATTTACATTAGAAAAGAGATAATTATGATTAAAATATCTCCATTAATTAAAGGGTAAGTTAAACTTAATTACTGCATATATTCTATTTAATTCAACCTTAAAAGATGGTATATTTGTTAACGTTTTTCTTATTCGAAAACGTTTTAGATTATCAAAATAATGAACACATAAAATGAGAGATTTAGAAATATTAATGAACCCAAATAAACTGGTTAAACATCTAAAAAAACCAGCTCGAGAATTCACAAAATACGACATTATTAAATTTATTGATGACCATCATATTGAAATGTTAAATTTTAGATATGTAGGTGAAGATGGAAAACTGAAAACCTTAAATTTTGTTATTACTAGTAAAGATTATCTTGAATCAATATTATCAACTGGAGAGCGCGTAGATGGTTCAAGTTTATTTTCTTATATAGATGCAGATTTTAGTGATTTGTATGTTATTCCAAGATTTAGAACTGCTTTTGTGAATCCGTTTACAGAACATCCAACATTAGATATTCTTTGTTCATTTTACATTAAAGGAGGGCAACCTCTTGAAAGTGCTCCTGAATATATTTTAAAGAAAGCCTCAACTCAATTTACGAAAGATACTGGCTATACTTTTAAAGCGATGGGGGAATTAGAATACTATATTATTGGCAAAAAAAATGATTTATACCCTTCTAAAGACCAAAGAGGTTATCATGAAGCCTCACCTTATACAAATTGGGAAAATCTTAGAACAGAAGCTTTACTAACTATTGCCCAATGTGGTGGCAAAATTAAATATGGTCATTCTGAAGTAGGTAATTTCACTACTGACACCCATATGTATGAACAACATGAAATTGAATTCACACCTGTTGATGCTGAAGAAGCCGTTGAGCAATTGATTATTTCTAAATGGATACTTAGAATGTTAGGTCAAAAATATGGTGTTATAATTAGTTTTGCCCCTAAAATTACAGTTGGCAAAGCCGGAAGTGGTTTACATATACATATGATGCTTGAAAAAGATGGCATAAACTATATGAACGATGAAGTTGGTTTAACTGATATTGCTAAGAAATTTATGGCTGGAATTTTAGATAAAGCACAATCATTAACTGCTTTTGGTAATTCCATTCCAACCTCTTACTTAAGACTTGTTCCGCATCAAGAAGCACCAACAATGGTTTGTTGGGGAGATAGTAATAGATCTGTTCTTATTAGAGTTCCACTTGGTTGGATTGCAAAAACAAATATGATTAAAGATGCCAATCCGCAAGAAAGAGGAGATGTTCCATATATACCAGGCAAACAAACTGTAGAACTTAGATCTCCAGATGGATCAGCCGATTTATACCATTTAATGGCTGCAATAATAATGGCCGCTAATGAAGGTATTTTAGCTGAAGATTCTTTAGAAAAGGCAAACAAAATGTATGTGAACGTTAATATTTTTAATGATGAACATAAAGCATTATATCACTCTTTAAATAGCTTACCTTCTTCATGTTATGAATCTGCAGAATGTTTAGAAAAAGACAGTATCTTCTACCAAAAAGATGGTGTTTTCCCTGAAGGAACAATAAATGGCTTTGTTAAAAGATTAAAAGGATTTAATGACAAGGATATGAATGAACGCTTATTTAACAACCATGAAGAAATTAAAAAAATTGTAGACCAATATATACATCACATGTAGCCTATTATTATAAGATAGTTCATTAACTTAAAATATCTTAGCCTACTGTATAATTAATAAAAGAGCCTTCGGGGCTCTTTTATTAATTAAAACACTAAATTACTATGTGATTTACTAAGCTATGAAAAACAAATCCCTTTAAACTTAAATGTTTATAGGGATTATTAATTTCTCTAGTTGACCTTGTAGAACAAGAAACGAGTGTAAAGAGTCAAACTTATTTGAATTCTTCACTTGACAACGCAAAAATAGGAAAAGGGGATAACTTAATTAATTTTAGAATCTCCATAGTCAATCATAATTTTAAATTTCTTTAAAGAGAGAAATATTTACTAACATATTAAAGCTTTTAATTTGGGATTAGAAAATCGCCAGTTTTTAATTTCCACCAATATTAAAGTTAAGACGTCCACGTCAATGGCATGGTTCGGTCTTTTTTGGCGGAAAGGTGCCTGGCGATACCTCTAGAATCTACAAGTTGCTGTTCCACGCTTTTTTTATTTCCAAACATTATGAAAAAAAACAGGTTTGTATTCCAAACAACTTATTGAAATATTTACAGAACAATCCTAGGCAGGTGAGTCTATATTTTCTAATTTTAATTATGTTATCAATGATGAAGGTCAAGCCTTTAAAATGATTCTATTCATTTCACAAATTGAAATAATTGATCCTGATGAAGATTTAGATTTTAGGAAAAAGGTAATACAAGGTTCTTGCTTTTTCGCATTAGAATTACTTTCTGAAAATCCTAAAGCGAACTTATTCGAATCTCTTTTAAAAAAATATAACTTGACCCAATCAGAAGACTCTTAGATAAGTAAAGAAAAATTGTAATTTAAAGATTTCTCCTTATTTAAAAATGGCTACACTAAAAAATAATGAATGACTAATAGAAAAAGTGTTTATTTCCAACATTCTAGTAAATTTACAAAGGACTTTTAAAAGAAAATAAAAAAAACCAACTCAGCAAGTTGGGGGAAAATTGCTATGAAAAAGATTCAAGCTACACCAATAAAAAATAAAATAAGCGTAGCTTAAAAAGATTAGGTCTATGAAAACCTAACAATCAAATTTACATAATTTTTATTTTCTAAAAAACAATTTAACCAATTAATTTTCAGACAACTAAATAAAATTGAAACACATTAACAAGGTATAAATTACTCCTTTTTTTTAGGCGTATTTAATCACATATAGTGAAGTATCCTAAAATGATTAAATAAACAAAATAGCGTTTTGACAGAAGTCAAAATTTATTGTCCTTAGATTTTTTTAATCACTGCACTCTTTTTAGATTCTTTTTAAAAAATTCGATACCTTTATTATTATTTAATATTTTATCTCTTTAAAAATAAACTTTATGAAATTTAATGCTGTTTTTTCTTATTTACTTTTATTTGTTTTTATTTTTCTAGTTATTTCTTGTAATTCTTCAAGAAAATTTACCGAAGACCAGATACCTATGTTAAAAACTGACATTTCAACTTTATCAGCTGATGAAATGGAAGGACGTCTTGTTGGGTCAAAAGGAGAAAAATTAGCATCCAATTATATTTCCGAACGTTTTAAAAATTTGGGAATCAAAGGGATAAATGATTCAAATTCTTATTTGCAGATTTTTGAAGTAAAACCCAAAGTAAATCCACATAGTATGGTCAAAGATACTGCAACAATTATTGGCCATAATGTTGTTGGTTTTTTAGACAATAAAGCTAAAAAAACAGTGATTATTGGAGCACATTACGATCATCTTGGTTATGGAGAAATGGGAGGCTCTTTGTTGCCTAATACAGAAAAGCAAATTCATAATGGTGCTGATGACAATGCAAGTGGTGTGGCTGCTATGTTAGCAATTGCAGAACGTTTAAAAGTAAAAAAATTAAAAACTTATAATTATTTATTTTTAGCATTTTCTGGGGAAGAAGAAGGCCTTTGGGGTTCTAATTATTATTCTAAAAACCCTACTATTGATTTTGATAATGTAGCTTTTATGATTAATATGGATATGGTGGGGAGATTGGATGAAGAAAAACGGATTGCCATACATGGTACTGGTACTGCCCCAGTATGGGACGTACTTATTGATTCTATTTTAGTCTCTGATTTCAAAATAAAAAAACATATTTCAGGGATTGGTCCATCTGACCATACTTCTTTCTATCTTCAGGATGTGTCTGTATTACATTTTTTCACAGGTCAACATGAAGACTATCACAAACCTACTGATGATGCAGATTTGATTAATTATGTGGGACTTGAATTAATAGTAGATTATATCGAAGAATTATTGACCATTATGAATGAAAAGCCTGCTCCTGTCTTTACAAAGACAAAAGATGATTCTACAGAAACACCTGCTTTTAAAGTAACCCTTGGGGTGATTCCAGATTATTTGTACAATGAGACTGGTATGAGAATTGACGGTGTTAATGATGGAAGACCTGCTCACCGTGCTGGATTGATTAAAGGAGATATCGTAAAAAAAATGGGAGATTTTGAAATAATTGATATGATGAGTTATATGCAAGCGCTAAGCAAGTTTGAAAAAGGGCAGACAATCAAAATCGCCATTGAAAGAAATGGAAAAATTATTGAAAAAGAACTTACCTTTTAATCGTTAAGACCAATTTTTTAAGCTTCTAATAACTGGGGCTGAAATGACATTTATCATAGGTTCTTATTGTGACAAAAGTTACTTTTACGGCCTAATAGATGACTAATGATATCTTCGCGAAAATTACTATTAATTTGTACTTTGTTTCTCATAGGTCTAAATTGTTTAAATGCACAATATACAACTGATAACTTTAGCCCTACTTCATTAATTATTGAGGGTTTGAAAGCGCCAAGCAGAATGGCTGTTGACACAAATGATCATATTTACGCTACTGATGCCATTCAAAAAAATATTGTAAAATATGATGGACAAGGAAATTATATAACTACGATAACAACTACCTTATCCCCTCTTTCAATTGCAATAAACAATAAGAATCAGCTTTTTGTAGGAGATAAGACAACAGGCTCCATTTATAATGTAAATCAGAACGGAAGTAAAACCTTGTTTTATGAAGGTACTTCAATGCCTAACTCTATGGTTTTTGGATTGAATAATATTTTATATATTGTAGACAGTCAATTAAAAAAGGTGATTGGTTTGGATGTTTCAGGAACTGTAGTTAAAGAATTTACCTATGATACTTTTACATTCCCTACTGGAATTGCTTTTGACAAGCAAAACAGCCATATTATTGTTTCTGAACATGGCGGTATTGGAGAAGATGTACAAACCTGTGGAGGAGGATCTATGTCTTTTGGAACTACTGGTCCTTTAACAACTATTTATATTTTTGATACTGATGGGAATTTAATTAATAATTTTGGCTGTTTTGGAACAAAAGACGGTCTTTTTCATAGAATTCAAGGAGTCACTGTCGGAACTTGTGGTAATATTTATGCAGTAGATCCTTATTTAGGAAGGGTAAATGTGTTTGATAACAATGGAAATTACATTACCAAATTTGGGTTACAAGGTAATGGCATCGGTGAATTCAATCTTCCTATGGATATTGTTTTTACTTCTGATAACAGTGCTATTGTTTCTTCTATGAATAAAGGGGCAATTGATGTATTTTCATTAACTAATAATACGCTGCCAACTTCTACAATTACAAGTGAAGATCAAACAATTTGTGCTAATTCCTTAGCAACTATTACGATTAACCTTACAGGTATTGCCCCTTGGACTTTTACGTATACAGTTGATGGAATAAACCCTGTTGAAGTTACAGCAAATGAACCTGTTTATAATCTTTCCGTATCTAAAGCAGGGTTTTATGAAGTTACAACACTTGTGGATAAAGATAATATTGCCGGAACTTGTTTTACTGGAGGAACAAACATTAAGGTAAATGAGCTCCCAACTGCAACTTTTTTAACAGCTGATTTTTCAAAATGCAACGATGTTGAAACTGGAGTCCCTGTACAATTTACAGGAATAGCCCCTTGGACATTTACCTACACTATTGATGAATTAAACCCAGTTAAGATTACCACATCTGAAAGTCTGTATAGTATTAAAACAGAAAAATCAGGACGCTATCAAATAATAACTCTAACCGATGCTGGATGCTCCGGAATCAATCTTACAGATAATACGAACGTTACCGTAAACCCATTACCAACAGCAAGCATTACCAATGAAAATGATTTTGCCACAATTAAACCTGGGGAATCTGCGGATTTCACTATTGCATTTACAGGAACGGCTCCTTACACGTTTACATACTTATATACATTTGACGTGGATGAAGAAATTACAATAACAACAAATGAAAACCCTTATACACTTACAGTTTCTAAAAAAGGTACTTATGAAATCTTAAACATTACAGATCAATTTTGCTCAAATATGAATTGGCAAGGGTATTTTGATATTTATTATATAGAATTGCCTCGAGCAACAATTATAACTTCCGATATTAAAGTTTGTTCAGGGACTTCTGAAGATATCGACATTTATTTCACAGGAGAAGCTCCCTGGACTTATAGCTATACAATAAATGGTTTAAACCCAACTGAAATTACAACTTCAAACAATCCTTATAAACTCTCTACTTCCACAGCGGGAGCCTATGAATTAATTGCTTTTTCTGATATCAATGGTTCTGGGACATTTTCAGGGATTACAACCGTTAACGAATTTGAGCAACCTAATACAACCTTACCAGCAATTATAGATATTTGTGAAGGAAATAATACAATATTAGATCCAGGTGTATTTAATTCTTATCTATGGAGTGATGGCTCGACTCAACAAACTCTGGCTGTTCAAACAGCAGGAACTTATAGTGTAGCAGTAACCGATCAAAATGGTTGTTCTGCTGAAGCTAGTGTGGAGGTAATTGTAAATCCTTTACCTTCTGTAGATTTAGGTCCTGATCTCGATATTTGTGAAACAGAACTACCATACGTATTGGATTCAGGAAACTATCAGTCATATAAATGGAGTAATGGAAGTAACAATCGTACGCTGGAGGTTACAGAAACTGGCAATTATAGCGTGACTGTAATCAATGCCTCGGGTTGTGAGAGCACTACATCAATAAATATTACAGTGCATCCGATGGTAACAGCTGACTTTTATTACGAAGGGCTCCAAAAAAGCATGCAGTTTTTTAGCACAGCTACCAATGCAGATTCTCATTTCTGGGATTTCGGTGATGGAAATACCTCAACAGAGGAAAACCCATCACATCCTTTTAAGGAAAAAGGAGATTATACAGTAAGCTATACCGCTTATGGTGAATTTTGCTCGGAGGCTCAAAAAACGGAACTCATCGAAATACGTAGTAGTGCTATTGATGATGTCATTGTAATTTATCCAAACCCGTCAAATGGAGAATTTACTTTAAAAATAAATCCAGATATGCCAATAACTTCTGACATTGTTATCACTATAAAGAGTTTAGCAGGGCAAATCATTTATAATGAAGTATTTAATGCAATGTCAAGCACTTCTTATGATGGAAATATTTATAAAAAAATAAATTTAGATCAATACTCTAAGGGGGTTTATGTGCTGAGTATTGAAGCCGCAAACTTTACGGCACAACATAAATTAGTATTAAAAGATTAGAAACATGAAAACTATACTACAAAACATATACAACTTAGGCTTCTTTACTTTAATCGTATTTGCCTTATTTTTAGGGTCATCAACTACAGTATTTGGCCAGACTACTATAACTCTTAATGTAGCTGACAACGTTAACTCTCCAGTGACAATTCCTCTTAATGCCACATCGGTAACCGTGGAAATCTGGGGATCCGGTGGTAGTGGTGGAGCAGGAGAAACAACTGGGGGGGGGAAAAACTCAGTGGACAATGGTGCAGGTGGTGGTGGTGGTGGTGCTTATAGCCGATCCATAAATATACTACCCGGAGATTATAATTTTGCTGTTGGAACTGGAGGAGGGAGTACTTCTTTTGGAACCTTATCTGCCGGAGGTGGTAGTGCTGGTGCTGACGCAGTAAACGGTGGTACCGGAGGTATTGGAGGTATTTCAAATGGTAATGGAAATGATGAAAATTTATCCGGAGTAGATGGAAATGATGCCGTGGGTGCCCAAGCTGGAGATGGTGGAGCAGGTGCCAATGGAGGTGCTGGTGGATTAGGTGGCAATTCCAGTGGTGGTGGCGACGGATCTGCTCTTGGTGGTGGTGGTGGTGGTGGATCAGGAAGAAATAATCTTGGTGGAGCGGGAGCCGATGGTCAAATTATAATAACATACACCCTATCAGCAGTTGCTCCTACCATAACACTCACAAATGCGAATCCTTCTGTTGTACAAGGAACCATTTCTGCAAACATAATCTACAGTTCCACAACTGGAACACCCACTACCTATAGCATAATTTACGACGCTACAGCTCTAGGTCAAGGGTTTTCAGATGTTTCTGGTATTGCACTCACAGATCCTATCGTTGCTATTGTTCCTTCAGGTGCTGCTATTGACGTTTACAACGGAACTTTAACCGTTAACAATGGGCAAGAAAGTATTGGGTATCCTATTACAATTGAAGTAACGGCTCCTGTAGTTCCCACCATAACATTAGGATTAAGCCCTTCAGTGGCACAAGGAATTACTTCTGCAGATTTACCCTATACTGCTACTACTGGAAGCCCTACTACCTATAGTATAACTTACGATGCTACAGCGCTAGGTGCAAGTTTTTCTAATGTCACCGATGCTCTGCTTCCTGCCAGTCCTATTTTATTGAATGTTCCGCTTAGCGCTCCTCTGGCTACTTACAATGGAACTTTAACCGTAAGCAATGGTCAGGTAAGTTCAGGATATTCTTTTACAATTACTGTAACGGCTCCAATTCCTACCATAACACTCACAGATGCAAATCCTTCTGTTGTACAAGGAACTACTTCTGCAAACATAACCTACAGTGCCACTTTTGGAAGCCCTACTACCTATAGCATAGACTATAATCTCGCAGCTGAATCCGCTGGATTTTCAGATGTTTCAGGCATTGCACTCGGAAGTTCTATCGTTGCTGTTGTACCATCAGGTGCGTCATTAACTACGTACAACGGAACTTTAACCGTTAACAATGGACAGGAAAGTTCTGGATATGCAATTACAATTACCGTAACAGCTCCTCCACCTCCTACCATAATATTGGGGTCCTACCCTTCCGTTTTACAAGGAACTACCTTAGCAAATCTAAGCTACACCGCTACTGCAAATCCTACTAGCTATAGCATAACTTACGATGCTGCGGCTATAAGTGCAGGTTTTTCTAATATCACCAATGCTCTGCTTCCTGCCAGTCCTATTTTATTGAATGTTCCACCTGCTGCTCCTTTTGCCGCTTACAACGCAATATTAACTGTAAGCAATGGACAGGTGAGTCCAAACTATTCATTTACAATTACCATAAAAGAAATACAAGGTCACAGTTTGACGAATTGCTCTTCTTGCCATATCACTCACAGTTCACCGGGCACTTCGCTTACGAGCGTTGCGGGAAATGCATTATTATGTCAAAGTTGTCATATTTCCACTGGTGAAGCAAGTGCTAAGCCACTAGTAGATGGAAATAAAGCAATACCAGGAGCAAGTGGAAATTCACATTCATGGGATGTTCCTGCTACCAACCCAACCTATCAAACACTTGCCCCCGCTGCTACAACTGAGATGGGAATGCGTCTTCCAGGTGGTAATATTATATGTTCTACCTGTCACGATCAACATAATGATGGAAATGCAGGCTCTCCATATTTAAGAATCGATAATACTGGAGATGCTATGTGCAAGGTCTGTCATTCGGTTAGAGATGTGCAACTATTTCAAAATGGACCTACCAACAAAGGTAGTCACCCCGTAGGAGTACCCTATAACGCAGTTGCTAAGTTAAATGCAAGTCCTACCTCTACACTATTGGTTGGTAGCAACGTAGAATGTTCCAGTTGCCATGGAGTTCATGATGTTACAAATAGTGGTGAGTTTGGTTCTGATGGTAACTTATTGAGAATGCCTAAAGGCAATAGTCTTTGTATGGATTGCCATAATTATCCTACTCATAATGGTTTTGATTGTTTGGACTGTCATGAAGTGCACAATACCGTGGATGGTATTATAGGAGATAATATTTACATGATTAGGGATGTTGTAAATGGTAGCCCTGTAAAGTTTTATGCTGAATCTGGTGTCAATTCATTTGTTGATAAAGATGGCATTGATGATGGTATTTGCGAGGTTTGTCATACTGCAACCACCCATCACCTTAATGATGGTAGTGGAATTACCCATAACGATGCCTCTGATAAAAGAGAACAAAGTTGTGTAGGGTGTCATTTCCATAATGCTGGTTTTGAAACACCATCAGGTCCACTTACCTGTGTAGGTTGTCATTCATCAGCACAACCTGGTGGTAGAGGAGGCGTCGTTCAGATTGTTGGTGCCACCATTGGTGAAATGAATAACACATTGTCATCTAGACATACCTCCTCCGGCATTGGTATCGATCCTCTTAATGAAGAATGTGAAGCATGTCATTATGATAATGGAACTACACACCCAACCTCCACAATGATGTTAAGAGACCCTGATGCAGCAGCTGTATGGTCAGGTGATGTCGATGTTTACTGTGTTAAATGTCACGATGGAAATGCGCCAATAACTCCTGCTGATTTTTCATATATCAACACTACTATCTATAATAAAGCATCTTATGTTGGTACACCCCATGACAATTCTGCTAATTCATGTTTGGGATGTCACGAAAGGCACGGATCACAAAATGCAGCACTGACAATGCAAGCGACAAACTATGAAAATTGCTTTGCTTGTCATGATGGAAATACTGCAAGTACAACAATAAGTGCAGCAAATATTGCAATTCCTGGTACAAGTGGAAATGGACATGCTTTCAATGTAAGTGCAAGTTCAGGCTTGTATGAAACCAATATTCCTTCCGACCCAGCAATGGCAGCACGACTAGATTCAGGAAATATAGTATGCTCTACTTGTCATGATCCACATGCCAATACAAATGGAAAATTATTGGTAAGTCCTAATTCTGCAGATGAAATGTGTAAAGATTGTCATTTACCTAGAGATAAGGGAACTTATGCAGCCGACCCTATTAATAATATAGGAAGCCATCCGGTAGGTATTGCCTATCCTGCAACAACCGATTACAATGCTGGACACACTTTACCGTTGATTAGTAGCAATGTAGAGTGCTCTTCATGTCATGGTGTACATGATGTTGCAGGAAGTCCACTTACTACTGATGGTAATTTACTAAAAATGACAAATGACAATAATTTATGTAAGGACTGTCATGCCTACCAACCACATCAGGGATTTGAATGTCTGGACTGTCATCAGGCTCACAACGGAACTAATATCATGTTGATAAAGAATCAAATTGATATAGATCTAACTGCGGGTGTAGATTTAAGATCTGTTACTTTTAGCTCTCAAAATTCATTTATTAAGGGTGCTGGTGCCAATAATGGAATTTGTGAAGTGTGTCATACCTCCACATCATACCATACCAATATTGATGACGGAACAGACCATAATGATGGAGCCAATTGTACAGGGTGTCATTCTCATAATGGTTACCCTCCACTTCCAGATCCCCAAATAATAACCTCATTCCCTCAAGGGAGTTGTCATAGTTGTCATGAAACACCAGATGATTACCCTAATACTGGAGCTCATGCTATTCACGCAGGTGCTCCGTATTATTACGCCTGCAGTACATGCCATCTAGATTATGGCGATGGAGGATCACTTGAAGGAGTGCATTCTAATGGTACAACAAATGTAGCATTTGATTTAGGCGGCCTTGCAACCAGAAACGGACAAGACGCAATTACTCCTACATGGGATTATGATGGTTCTAACCCTGCAACCAAAACATGTAGTAACGTTTATTGCCATAGTAATGGTATGAGTGCTGATAGAGGAACGGATCAATATGACCCTATCTTAGGCCTTGGTCCTGATAACAATCATGATTGGGCAGGTGGTACTATAACCCCAACAATTCCTTTTACAGGTAATCCGGCCATATTGCTAACTTATGAAACCACCCCTAGATGGGATACAGGTACATTTTCAACTTGTATAGATGCTTGTCATAAAGGACCTACAGCATTTCCTACAGTTGCAACTAATTATGATGTAACACCAGGTACATCACAAGAAGTTGTTGTAGGACAACACCCTTTAAGTGGATCACATGGTGGTTTTGTCGGTCAGCATGATGGTAATGGTAATATTGGCGCATGGGGAGCTTCAGTACAGTGTTTTTGGTGTCATGATGTAGATACCAGACTTGGAGAAGGTGGTATTAAAAAGCAAGGAACTTATGGAACATCCAGTCATATTGATGGAGCTGTTCAATTTAAAGTAGGAGAATTTGGAAATGGGCTAGGTGGCACTATGGTTTGGGAGATGGGTGGTAAAGCTAGGGCAAGAGGTATCATTGGAGGCCATTGTAACGGCCAAGCATGTTGGGATTAAATTAATAAAAAACTTAGATTATATATACGGGGCCAAATGCCCCGTTTTTTTGTCCACATATCATTGCTGGTTTAACCCACAATCTCCTTATTTTTACAAACTGTTTCTCATAAGAGGATTCAGCTCAAAAACATAATAACAAAACGATTACAAAATAGCCCAAAAGCATGGTGTTTAACGCATAATACTTACCTTTGATAAAAATACAATTAACTAATTACTACAAGTAATCAAAAAATGAAAAAATTTTGGGATACTCTATTTTCTTCTAGGCTGTCAATGCTTGTTTTATCTCTATTTATTGCAATTATAGGCATTGCCACATTTATTGAGAATAGTTATGATACTACAACTACAAAATTGCTAATTTACAATGCAGCATGGTTTGAGATCCTCATGTTGACTTTGGTCATATTTTATTTGATTAACAGCTATCAAAAAAAGCTTTTTAGAAAAGAAAAAATTCCCCAAATACTCTTTCACTTTTCCTTTATTTTCATCATCATTGGAGGAGTGGTAACCAGAAATTTTGGTTTTGAAGCCAATATGCACATCTTTGAAAACGAATATTCAAACACAATCTACACTGTAGAGCCTTATTTTCAAATCCGTACGGCTGATAAAAAAATTAACTATGCAAGCGAGTCTCCGTTGTATTTTTCACAAATAGAAAACAATGATTTCCATTTAGAATTCGACTTACAAGATAAATTAGAAATCGACTTTAAAGAGTACATTTTTAATGAAGAAACGCCAGATCAATTAAAGGTTATACTTTCCTATCAAGGAAAAAGTTACGAAGCTATTTTGCTTTATGATGACACTAAAACTATTCAAAAATTTAAATCGTACCAATTTGATAATTTACAATTGGAAATGGTTTATGGCCCAAAACCAATAGAGATTCCTTTTGCACTTCAATTGGAACGTTTTACGCTAACGAAATACCCTGGAACTGATATTCCTTCTGCTTCAAAAAGTAACGTGGTATTGATTGACGATCGAGTAAACTTAAAAGAAGCACATGTTATTTATAAAAACAATGTGTTGGATTATGATGGCTACCGCTTTTTTCAAACTTCTTATGATGATGATGAAAAAGGGACTATCCTTTCTGTAAACTACGATTACTATGGCACTCTCATTACCTATTTTGGATACATCTTATTGCTGTTGGGCGCCCTGCTAATTTTGTGGTCAAAAAAAACACATTTTTCACAATTAGATGATAAGATAAAGAAGATTAGAACCGAAAGAAAGGCGTTGATGATGACTATAATATTGTTGCTTGGTTCTGCTAATGTATGTGTTTCTCAAAATCAAATAGCCAACCCCATTAATGCGGCGCATGCAGACGCTTTTGGGCACTTATTAGTCCAAACTTATGATGGTCGTTTTTCGGCGGTACACTCTTTGGCTACTGATGTTATTCATAAAATTACAGGTAAAGATAATTTTACTACTGTATCAAAAGGAAAAATGGATGCCATGCAACTCTTTTTAGACATGCATGTGGATCCGGGCTTTTGGAGAAATCAAAAAATGATTGTTGTTCGAGAAGAATCTTTGCGAAACATTTTAGGCATTAAAGGCAAGTATGCCTCTTTTAACGATTTTGATAACAACGGTTATTACAAATTGGAAGCGTTGAATTATAAAGCATTTCAAAAAAAGGCAGCAGATCAAAACACCTTAGATAGAGAAATTATTAAAGTATCAGAACGCGTTCATATTTTTATGATGACCATTAATGGTACATCACTTAAATTATTTCCCGCATCAAATGCTAACAACAATAAATGGGTAAGTTGGGATGATAGCCTTGCGCGAATTCCTTTACCTAATGAATTATTAGCACTAAACGAAGATTTACAGCTTTCAGAATTTAATTATAATAACATGATGCGAGCATACCTTATTTCTACCATAAGTGCAAGGGAAGCGAATGATTATACTATTCCGAACAGAATAATGGGGTACATCAAAAGTATTCAACGACAATACACAACAACGGCATTATTGCCTTCCGATAGCAAGATTGAATTAGAAGTTTTTTATAACAAGTCCAACATCTTTGATTATTTAAAATATGTTTATGCTTTGCTGGGTATTGCACTGTTAGTATTCACTTTTGTACAGAATTTCAAATCGGAATCTAGCAAAAAACTTCAAATAGCCATTAAAGTAAGTATCGGTTTTTTTATACTTGCTTTTATCTTTCAAACTTTTGGTATGGGGTTACGATGGTATTTGGGAGGCCATGCTCCATGGAGTAACGGGTATGAAGTGCTACTACTAGTTGCTTGGGGGGTAGTTATCGCAGGGTTTTCTGTAATCAATTACTCCAAAATCACACTGGCATCTACAGCTCTATTAGCTTCTATCTTACTGATGGTATCTGGGCTGAGTTATTATGACCCTCAATTAACCAACCTAAATCCTGTGTTAAAATCATATTGGTTAATTATACATGTGGCTATTATTACAATAGGTTATGGATTTTTAGCTCTTAGTTTTATGCTGGGCTTTATTAACATTATCCTCGGGTTACTAAAACCCAAAACTAAGAAAAAATTGTTTTCTTTGATTATAGCAGAACTGACCTATATTAACGAGAAATTATTGACCATAGGAATGCTTCTAGCTGCAATTGGGACATACATTGGTTGTGTTTGGGCGAATGAATCTTGGGGTACTTATTGGTCGTGGAATGCCAAACAGACATGGTCACTAATAATAATTTTAGCTTATGGGGTAGTGTTACACCTTAAATTTATTCCTAAAATGCAATCCCACTTAACATTTAATATTGCTTCGTTTATTTCATTTGGAAGTGTAATTATGACTTTTGTTGGGGTGAATTATTATTTTACCAAGGGCTTACATAGTTACGCTTCTGACGACCCTCCGGTTTTTCCATTTTGGGCTTGGGTTACCATTGTTGCCTTTCTTTGTTTAATTATTGTAGCTGTTGTTAAAGAAAAATATACAAATACGCCAAGTTTAGCAGTACCCGAAAGAGAGGATTAGTAAGAAGCTTGTCTCTTATGCAATTTTTTTTGTGAGACTATAGTGATTTTATGGTTAGGCTCCTATTTTTGCAATTTGCAATCGGAAATTTAAAGAGTATTCTTAAACGGTATCTAAACATGGATTTACGGCTCAACAACTAACATATAAATAAAAATGGTTTGAAGCACTATTAGCTGCAAAAGAAAACTATTGAAAAAAGGGCCGCGTTGATTGGTTTTATATTAAAAATATCAACACTGTTGCATGTAATAAATGAAAAACTTAATGAACTATAGCCCTATCATAAAAAAACCTTTCCCAAAATATTAGGAAAGGTTTTTTTAATCTATGTGTAAAATTTATTTATTTCTTATTTAGGTAAACTCTTTCTATATTTCATTTCTTTAATTCCTGCAATAACAATTAAAAGGATGACCGATAAAATTGTAATCCAAGCCCACATTGGGAACATAGGTGTTTCTCCACCCCCATAGCTATGCATTCCTTTTGTAAAGTAATAATTCACCCCGATAAAGGTCATTAATACCGATCCAAAACCAAAAATAGAAGCCACATTAAATATAAATTCTCCTTTCAATTTTGGTGCCAATCTAAAGTGTAAAATTATAGTATATACCACAGTAATTACCAAGGCCCAAGTTTCTTTAGAGTCCCATCCCCAGTAACGGCCCCAAGATTCATTTGCCCAAACACCTCCAAGGAATGTTCCAACAGTTGCTAAGAACAACCCTATAGTTAAATTCATTTCATTAATATACGTCAACTCTTTAGTAATTAAAGAAAGTCGATTCGAATTTTTAGGTGTTTTAATTAAGTAAATACCCATATTAAAAAGGCCTAAAATAAATCCAAGCCCTAAGAAACCATAGCTAATAGTTAAAGTTGCTACGTGAATAATTAACCAATACGATTTCAATACAGGCACAAGATTCGTTAATTGAGGATCGTAACTACTATGACTTGCCGTCATTAAGGTGAAAAATGCCAATAAAGAAGTTGCAGCAAGGGTAATTTTAGAATAACGCATAAAACTAAATCCGGCTAATAAACTTGACCAAGATATTAAAATTAAGGCTTCATAACCATTACTCCAAGGAGCATGTCCTGATAGGTACCATCTCATACCCATACCATAGGTATGGTATATAAAAGCAACCCCTAAAATAGCAATACAAACATTCAGTGACCAACTTACAATTTTACTTGTTTTGGCACGTAAATTATCAATGAATGCTAAAACTAATAATAACAAACTTAATAAACCATACACGTTTTTAAGGTTAATAAAAATATTTGACTTGTTATAAGTAATTTCTTTTTGAACTTTAGTTTCAGAAGGAATTAAATCAGCTGTTGAGCTTTGTCTTTGAATACTGTTTATATACCCTAATATTTTGTCTGCTTTACTATAATCAGCTGTTTTGGCAGCATCAATTAAGGCGCTAAAATAAGCACGCATTATATTGCTATAATTCAAAACAGGTAATTGTAAATCATCATTAATCATAAGAATACTTCCAGTTAACGGTCTGCTTGCTAATTGATCGTCCCAACTTACCCATTTGTTATTTTCAGAGTTTTGAACTGGAAAAATATCTAACATATGTCCTTGATATGCCATCATAAATACTTCCAAACGTTCATTTATTTTGATAATTTCTTTGTCAAATTTATTGCGTTCACCATCTGGTTTTCTAAACGATACTTCAGCAAATTCCTGTAATTTATATTGTCCTTTTTCGTTAAAAAAGGCATTAAAAGCAACAAGTTTACCGCTCGTATTAATTAAATCGGTAACCGATTTATCGCTCACATAAATTATTTTTTGATTTTTCCAAAAATTAGGATTTAAAGGAAGGTCTAAAAACACTTGCATGGCACTCATTTTACCTCTCCCAGGAATGTCAATTTTATCTTTACGCGAAATTTTATGTATCACATCAATTGCAACAGTATGAACAGGAGCAAAACGACCATTATAGGTTTGTGTAATTAATTTACCAAATTTTACTGCATGTGCCTCACTTACTGAATATTGACTTGAACTAACTTCATGATTGTGTTCTTGTGCAACTAATGTACCCGACATTAAAAAAGCGACAACAAGTACCGATAATAATTTTCTTTTTGCTCTTAAATCCTTAATTTTTCCCATTAATTCCCAATATCTAGAGTGCTTATTAAACAAGGTCCATATAAATCCAAAAATCATTAAAGCATAAGCAAAGTAAGTGATCCAAGTACCCCAAAAATCGTAATTCACAGATAGTACAGTTCCTTTTTCATCCTGATCATATGAAGATTGGAAAAAACGATAGCCTCCATAATCCAATACATTGTTCATGAAAATTCGGTGGTCTTTTCTAACCCCATTTTGAGGATCTATTAAGGTAACTTCACTTGCATAAGATGATGGGCTCATAGAACCTGCATAACGCTCCAATTCAAATTTGTTCAATTGTATTGAAAACGGCAAATTAATTTTTTTAACGCCATAGGCCATTTTAAGTGTTATCCCCTCTAATGGTACATCAATGTAATTCTCAATATAACCAGCTCCTCCTAATATGGTAACCTCTTTAGTTTTACCATTGTGTATAACATCCAAAATCAATGCTTCTGGACCATTTTGATTCGATTCACTTTCTACATATTTAACCACGGTGTTTTTTAATACTTTGGTTAAAACAATTGAAAGACCAGATTCTTGAGGTTGATATAAATGCATTCGGCTAAAGTCACCCAAACTATCTTTTATAATAATACCTTCCTCCATCGATGGCATTGTTGCGGTTTTAATCTCTGCAGGATAACTAATAAACAATTGATCAGCCGTTCCTGTTATCTTTACAGCGTTAGGGTATTGATTGTTATTAAATGATACAGGGATATTGTGCATTAGTTGACTCTCCCCTTCTCTTAACTGAATTTCATGCTTATGCCCTCCGTCATCACTAATGGTTAAATTCAGCATAGTAAAACCTCCTTCTGTACCTTCTACAAAAATTTCCCGGGACCTTTTTAAATAATTTTTATAAGCAATTTCAACAGTGCCTTTATTCGCAGTTTCAAGGTTAACTTGAAACGAATTATCTGTTACCATTCCAAAAGTTAACAACTTATCAATGGTATAATCCTGCGCGCCATCATTGGCTCTTACATTCAAATACGTTTCATTACTAAAAATAAAATTAGAAGAAGCCCCTTCTCTAATAGACATACGTCCTTCAAAACCTATATAGCGTGTTATGCCCGCACCAATAATCATGATTATAAATGAAACATGAAAAATAAATCCAGGTATTTTTTTCCAGGTAAGTAGCTGGTATCTTTTAATACTACCTATAAAATTTATAATCATTAACACCATCAAAGCTTCAAACCATGTTGCATTATACACTAATATTTTAGCTGTAATAGTATCATAGGAATTTTCAATAAATGTTGCCACTCCCATAGAAATTGCGAATATTACCAATAGCCCCAATGTAGTTCTTGGAGAGAACAGTATTTTTAATAGTTTATTCATTATTTTCTTAATTTAGTTTTTTATGTTACAAAAGTAGCATAATCTTATAATATTCAAAGTGATAATTGTCAGCGTTAAGATAGCTTTAATCATATATATTTGTTGCACTAATTAATAATTTTTAAAACCTTTAGAAAATGAAATTATCTTTCACCTTTTTATTTCTATTTTTTGTACTCGCTTCCTGTGATTCTCCCCAAAAAGCGGATGAATCCAAACAATCAGCTGTACATAAAGTTATTGTTCAAGAAGTATTGCATGTAAATGAGTATTCATATATCCGAGTTTTGGAAGAAGGCCAAGAAAGCTGGATTGCTGCCCCAACAACACCTGTGGAAATAGGAAAAAAGTATTACTATGGGAAAAGCATGGAAATGAAAAATTTTGAAAGTAAGGATCTTGGGAAAACTTTTGAAACAGTGTATTTTGTGGAAAGAATAAGTGACAATTTAGAAGAAGCTACTATTCCTTTAACAGAAAACCCACATCCTGAAAATACAACTAAGGAAGCAACTAAGCCAATTATTGAAAAAAAGGAAGTTATCATTGAAGCTGCAACAGAAGGAATTAGTCTTGCAGAACTTTTTAAAAACAGAGAAAAATATAACAATACGGTAGTTACTTTAAAAGGTGAGGTAACTAAATATAACCCCGCTATTATGAACCTCAACTGGATTCACTTGCAGGATGGCACAGATTTTAATGGAGAATTTGACCTGACTTTAACCACTAAATCTGAAGTAAAAGTAGGTGATGTTATAACTATTAAAGGAAAAGTGGCTTTAAATAAAGATTTTGGCGCGGGTTATTTATATACAATTATAGTTGAAAATACAGAACTTATTAAATAATAATAAACTAATGAAATTTATAAAAACAATCGTAATAGCGAGTATTTTCTTATTTAGTAGCATAGGAATTGCTCAAAACCCACATGCTGAAAGCGGATTAAAAAAAGTAATTGTTCAGGAGGTATTGCAAGTAGATTCTTACACCTATCTAAATGTGCTGGAAAACGGCACTAAAAAATGGTTGGCAGTGCCTAGAATGGAAGCCAATTTGGGAGAAGTATATTATTACAAAGGCGGTATGACTATGCCCGATTTTAAAAGTACAGAACTAAACCGAACATTTGATGAAGTAGTATTTCTAAATTCTATAACCAATGCTGATGCTATTGATCCTGAAAAGGGGTTGGTTAATCCTAACAAAACAAAAGAAACTGTTAAAACTGGGAAACAACCTACCTTAAATAAACTAGAAGTAACTATTGAAGAAATTGAAGGAGGAATTCGTATTGCTGAATTGTTTGAAAACAAACAAAACTATGCCGGAAAAAAAATAAAAATTAAGGGAGAAGTAACTAAGTTTACTCAGGCTATTATGGGGAAAAACTGGATACATTTTCAGGATGGAACAGAGTTTGAAGGTTCTTATGATTTAATGATTACATCACAAGAAAATGTACTAGTAGGTGACATAGTAGTTTTTGAAGGTACACTATCATTAGACAAAGATTTTGGTGCTGGCTATTTTTATAAAGTTATATTGGAAAAAGCAACAATTATTAAATAAGTTATTATTGGCAAAATTAACACTGCTTAAAAACCTAAAAATACCGTTAGCCTGTTCTGAAGCTAGCGGTATTTTTTATAGGTTATTTAATATGAAGATTAAAACGAAGCTTTTGCTACACTATTTGTTTTAGTACTACCAGAAAAAGCAGGTGAAACACTAAAAGTATTCATAGCAATTTCTTCTCCAATAATTTTATATTCTGAAGCTCTACTCAATTCAAGTTTATTACCATCCATCTGATAAAGAATATATTCACTATTTTGATATTCAACAGCAAGTCTTAAAAAATTACATTCAAAACGTGTATCTGCAACTCGACTCCAAATTTCCTTATTAAGAAGTTTTGTAGGGGGAATAAAAGAGTACGCCTCGTTATTAGCTATTTTTGATTTATGAATATTAGTTGATTCTTGGGAAAATGAGGTAAAAGCAATAAGAAACAAGTAAATAAATAATAAATTTTTCATAATAAAGTAAATTAATCTTAATTATTTAACGCAATTAGGCACACTAAATAATTAATAGGGTTATTAATTAAGAATTTTGATGAAATATATTTTACTTATAAGTATGTGAACATATTGAATGTTATCAACATCTATTATCGAATGTACTAACTAAAATTGAATAAAAAAAATATAATTACCATTTGTTATGTTTTTCGTGCCGTTTATTATGTTTTTATACTCTTTTGTTGATTTTTTGATTGTTAATAATTACAATCTTTGATTTATTGTTATCTGAAAAATGGCCAAAAACCATCCTATTCCAAAATATTTTAATAAAATCACTCAGTAGAAATGCAGCTCAAAGAAAAAAAGCAGAATTAATACCTAAAAAAACAAAAGAAGCTTGTTTGCCTTATTTTGTTTTTAAATTATAGCTCCAAAACTCGAAAGAAATAATCAAAAAAACAGTTATTAAAATTGATATACTGAAAAATTAGTCCAATTAATTTTGTTTTTTTAGAATCTCCTTGAGAATTAATGAGCTGTTCTGTTACAACAATAGGTCTTTTAAATAATCATAAAAAAAAACCGCTAAAAAGCGGTTTTTTTTACATAATCTATATTTTTTTAAATATTTAATTTACTTTATTATTTCACCTCTTGAATAACTTTGCTCTTTATGACATCCAGTAGCACAAGTACCTCCATCATCAGTTGGAACATAATTTAACGGCATATCCCAACGTCCAAACTTAACTGTTTTTGCAATCAATTGGTTATTGTCTGCAGCGTGTAAATCATGACAAGTGGTACAGTTTCTACCTTTTTCTTTATTCACATGTAAAAAATGTAAATTTCTGTCAGCTTGTCTAAACATGGTTCCAGTGGAAGTTTTTTCAACATTTAACAAATCGGTATCATGGCAATCAAAACACAATTGAAAAGTTCCTTCTACACCTTTGGCATAAGACCCTATTGGGAAATTTTCATTTAACATTAATGGTCTTTCTGAGTAATGTGGATTGTGGCATGAGGTACATCGTTTATTCAATGCTTTGTGAATATGAGAGCTTTCTTCAATATGTTTACCAATATTGGCAATTAAAGTTTCATCCTTTCTTTTAATTATTTTGTTATGACAATTTAAACACAAATCCTTGCTTTCACCAAGTAACAATTTTTTTTGGTCAGAACCATGTGGACTATGACATTTAGTACATGCCTCACCATCAAATGAAGGTGTATGTATGGTAGTAGCCAATTCTTTTTTCGCAACAAATTTATCATGGCAGGACAAACATAAATCGGGCGATTTACTAATCAATTGTTTTGGATTATCTGCCGAGTGAATGTCATGACATCCAGTGCAGTTTCCTGTTTTAAGTGGTTTATGAACATAACGAGCCTTATGTTCTTCAGGGAGTTCTGTATGACATGAATAACACATTTCTGCTCCAGTGGCAAAAAGCTTAAAACCTCCTGTTGTTTGTTCGTTAGAATGTTTTACGCCTGTGGGCTCATGACAGCTGGTACAATCTGTTCCTGTTGGCCCATGAACAAATTCTTTACTCACCTTATTGCTATGGCATTCTAAACAGGTATTTGTACCCTGGGCAAAAAGCCCTGTGCTTATAAATATAGCTGCCAGGAAAAACAAGGCTCCTGCTACTTTTTTTGGTGTTCTGATTGTTTTCATAATTTTGCTTTTATAAGGTTATTTTTGGGGTTAGAATTTTCTTGCTATAATAATATTTCCGCCTAAGAAGTTGGTCTTTTGATCTTGTTGTATTCTTTGATTCATGCTTAAATTAATTCCAAGTTCAAGAGAATTAATTCTGGTTTTAAATTCACTTCTTCCGCTCAACCAACCCAAATCACTTTGCGCTGTTTGTTGCCTTCTGTACCCAATAGTAAAATTTAAATTGGACCTATGGCTAATCCTATACGAGATGTTTCCGTTTAAATAAGTTAATATTTGTTCTCTACCTTCAAGACCAATAGATAGATAATTAATATTATTATAAGTACCTGAAAAAAATAATTTATCTTTATATTTACCGCTTATATTCACAAAATAACTTAAGGTTTCAAAAGGAACTGTGCTACTTTCATAATTGTCATATTCCACCCCAGCTGATAAATTCCAAATTTTAAGTTTAGAGCCATATCTACGTCTCGTATAATCATCTAGTGTTAAGTAATCTACAGCTACAAAATCATCATAAATTTTTTTAGAAATATTACAATAAATTTGTACCGTACTCTTATAAAAAGACATATTTATACCCAAATTATTTGAGTTGCTATTTAAGTTATAGGAATTAGGTTGCATAGAAGAATAATCAATTAAGATAAATGCATTGTTTTCTATTAAACCTCCAGGCACTCTTTTAATTTCAATAAAATTTCCACTTTGCAATAAAATATAATCTATATTTTCCTGATATCTAATGGTGTTGGTAACATCTTTAACTACAATAGAATATAAATCAACTTCTGGCTTTGCTAGAAGTACAATCTCTATATCAGAAACCACATGGCTTTCATTAACTATTTGCAGCGAAAATTCATCCCCTTCTCTTTGAATATGATATTTACCGTATGAATAGTTTACATTCAAATTACTTTTAAATGGAAGTTTCTTGGAATAATTCAGATTTAGCTGATAATTCAATTTAGATTCTTTAAAAAAATCATGGTCTTGATGTCCATATTCAACTAAAATATTGGAAGCCAAACTTTCATAAAGCTGATGAGATAAATTTGTTTGTATATTATGATCTTTTTCACGTTGATCGCCATTATTAATTAAATTATAAAGATAGCCTGATACTACCTTAAAATTTTTGGGAAGCTCTAAGGCTAAACCATTATTAATGGAGATTCTACTATTTTTATTTTTATTAGTTTTAAAATCAGTATAATTAGCCATAGTTCTAAAATACCCTTTTTTAGCTGTTTTAAAATTTAGAATATTGGTAAAACTCATATTTTGAGTGGTATTTTCATTTATGCTATAACCTTCAATTCCACTTTTATAATTACTCCTTGAATAATGTAGGCTGCTGCTATTGTTATCACCATAATCTTTAGATGTTTTAGCATTTAGAATAGATTCCTCTCTTACCAACCTTCTATTGGATTGAATTTCTAACTGGTTGGATGTTAGATTGTTGTAATTCACCAATATTGGTAAGTATTTATTAGTAAAATTTACAGCTGTACCGTAATTTTTAAAAACACTTTTTATACTGGTAAAGTTCTCATTATTTACATAATTTTCATTGTAATTAAAAAATGGACTCACATTGAATTTTCCTTTTTTTAATATCTGAGACCTAACATTAATAAATTTAGAAGTACTGTTAGTGGCGTAATCTGGTTGCACTAATTCTTGATGTTTCATTGCTTTTGGATCATATCCTCCAGAGATATCTAATGATAATAAATTTGGATGGTAAACATATGATTTAGTGAATAATGACACACCTGCTGACATTTGAGAAAGGGTTATCTGGTTTTCAGTATTACCTAACATATTATCCTCAAAGCTGTAAGTTGCAATATTATAGCTGCCTGTTAATCTAATACTACCAGATAAAGAAGTTAACTTCCAAATTTTTGGCGTAAAATTATTATTTTGAGCTAACCCCAAAAAAGTAACTAATAACAAAATAAGTGATATTTTATACTTTATCATTGGTTAGTGTTTAATTTTAACAGCAAATACTTTTGATTACTTGCATGTGGATTATGACAACTTATACACGTATTTTTTTTCTCATTTTTATGATAGCTCGTATTATATATATCTGATTGGTTATGGCAATTTAAACAGAGACCGTTACCACTTTGAACCAATAAGCTTTTTGAGGTTGAATTATGTAACTCATGGCAACTATTGCAATTACCTGATGCAACTGGACCATGTGAGAATTTAGTGTCTTTTTCAAAATCTTCATGACATTCAAAACAAGTATTTTTTCTTAATAATAACGGATTATCTCCCCCATGTGGATTGTGGCATTCTATACATTTTTTGTCTTCAATTTTAGCATGGATACTATTACCCAATACATCTTCTTGTTGATGACATTCAAAACATAAGTTTTGACCGTCTTTAAGTAGTAATTTCTCAATTTTAGATTTATGTGGGCTATGGCATTGGGTACAATTTCCTGAAGCTACAGGCCCATGTAAAAATTTGTATTTGTCTTCTTGTTTTTGATGACATTGGTAGCAAAGCTCAGGTAAAGCCATTTTGGGTTTTCCCATAGCACCACGGTCATGACATTCAAAACAGGCTTTTTCTTCGTAAGGAGGGTGTTGTAATTTAACAATTGCTTTTTCAATTACAAAGGTACTATCTTGATTTATAGACAAGCTGTCAATTACAACTATTGGCGTATATTCTTCTTGAATTGGAGGAACACCATCAAAAAAGAACGTTTTAACATTATGCCCTATTTCCGGTGAACATGCAACAAGCATACACAACAGTAAAAAAACAAAATAATTTTTCTCAATTTTAATCATCTCCCTTGCCTAAATGTGGCGCTAATGTTGTTGTCTTTTAAACTAGAATTTTGACATTAATAGCACATTTTTTATTAAAAAATTAATCTTAATTTTTTAATTCTATACGCCCGTAAACATTTACTTTATAATTGCCATATTGGTTTGCAACAAGAATCAGGTATTTTAAATCATATTTAGGGTCTACAAATTGTTTAAAATATTCTACATCGTAGCTTATAGTTATACTTGTTGGTAAATATTGTCCTCCTCTATCTCCGGTAGCACCTCCAAAAAACAATAATAACTCTCCTTCCTTATTAAATATTTGGGTATTATGAAAACTACCGTCAACAACATATAAATTTTCATCATTGTCTACTGCAACTCCTTTAGGCCGCACAAACTGACCCATATTTTGACCAAACGACCCAACTGTATTTAAATACTTACCTTCATGTGTGTAAATTTTAACACTCCCTGAGCCCATATCTGAAACATATACTTTGTTTTTAGAAACATATATGTTTGTTGGGCTGTACAACCAATCATCATTACCTTCAATTGATTCAGGAAAATAATATAAAAACTTATTACTTCCTTCTTCATACACATTTATGCGGTTGTTCTTTGAATCACAAACCCAAACTTTAGTATCTTTTATAAAAATATCAGATGGTGCTTTGTTTTCACTTAAACCAAAATTTAGCAGGTATTTCCCATTGCTATCATATTTAAATATTTTTTTTTGAAGAATATCTACTACATATAAATTTTCTTCATCATCTATAAATGAGTTTACAGGTAATCTTAAATTTCCGTTTCCTTGGGGATTAAATGCTCTAAATGTTTTTTTAGTAAGATCTAAAATTGTAATGGTTGCCGTACCTACATCACTTATATATAATTTATTGTTTTTAATTTCTACACCATAGGGTTTCTTAATCTCAAAATCGGTTTGCTTCCCTAAAATATTTTCTTGAAATTTAGAACGTTTTTCTTCCAAGTTAGAAGAGTAACTATAAAATGTTAAAAATTGAATTTTTGCAGAATCTTCAACAGCTGGATAAAAAACCTTTGGCTGGGAAGTCTCAGTATTGGCAAGCTTAGGAGAGCAAGAGCTAACTAAAAGCACTACTGCTAAAATTAAAAATATGATGATATTATTAGGTTTCATATAAATTCTATTTAGGGCAGTTTTACACCACCATGTTACACCCTTCAAAAGTAAGTAAAGGGCGGTATATTTACTATGACAATAATCAGGTATAACCACTATAAAACAGGAGATATTAATTTCTTAAACATAAAAAAAAGGCGATTAAAAAATCGCCTTTTTTTTATAAAATAAAATTAGTTTTATTTAGCGTGACATGTTGTACATAATGCACTGTTAGCATTTGTTGCTGCTAATAAACCACCTCCAACTGTATTATCAAAAGAACCATGAACATCATGACAAGAAGAACATTCTACTGTACCTTGTGCACTTAATCTAGGTAAAGCAGTTGCAACAGATTGTAACCCACCATCAGCAGTAATTAAATTAGCATTATAATCGATAGAAATTGGGTGCTCGTCATTACCACCATTTCTAACAGCCGCTGCATTCTGAATAGTCATTGTTGTTGCAGCAACACCTGTATAATCCAGTTTACTAACACCATCATGGCAAGTTAAACATAATAATGAAACACCACTTGGTGTTGCAGAATAAGCTAATCCAGTTCCTGCTGTATCAGTATTAGCATCATTTGCAGTAAATGTTGCTGAAGTATACGCTGTAAAAGCACCTGCAGTTATTGCTCTACTCCAAAGTGGAGCAGCTGCAGCAACATCTCCCTGGTGAGGTGTATGACATGCATTACAAATTTCGCCACTTGAGGCATCATTCCAAGCTGCACCAGAAAAATCATGGGCAGAACCTGTAATTTGAGCAAAAGCAAAAGTTGTACTTAATACTAATGCTAAAGTTAAAAATATGTTTTTTGTTTTCATAAGGTAAAAAAAATTGTTAATTGTTAATTGTTTAATTTATTGATTCAAATATCTTAGGATAAAATTACAGTGTCATTTAAAGGGAAAACCTGATCTATGTCATATTAGTTACACAATGTCTTATTAATAAACAAATGGTGTGTCCTTGTTAATAAAATACACGTTTTTATAAATATTTGGTATTTATTTTTTTTGCGTTTATTTTTTTTGAAATTATGCGCGTTTTGTATTGTACTTATTTTTAGTGTTTTACCTTATTTACACTAATTCTAAATAAAAATATTTTGTTAGTTTTCTGCTTATTTTGTTAACGAATGGTTAATTATTTCATTTTTATGGCCTAATTGTGGTAAACTTTGTTTCGTTTGTTCCTCAACTCCACTCAGAATACCGAAACACTCTGTGTATGACAAAAAAGCTTAGAATAAAAATTTCAGCATAACGAATTAACGGGAATATTCATTGCATGGTTGTTACAAAGCATAACAATTATTGTATAAATTAATAGATTGTTTCGTAGGTTGCTACAATCTTTCCTCATTTAGCAACGAAGGTTCTTAATAGTTGGAGCCTTCTTGTTTATGTGTGTAATTTACCACTCCGTTTGGATCGTGGCATGTCATAAAGCATTTTTTTTGATCCAAATCAATCATTCGTCCATTCATGGGGTTGGGTTGAATCACTGTTTGGTCAAAGTTGATTCCGAATGCATTTTCAGATAAAGTACCTCCTTCATACCCGTGAGGATCATGGCAAGCGTTACAACTAATAGTTTCCATAAAGTGCCCTTCACTAATTTCAGTATGGATATTGGTAACTGTATTAACGTCATGGCATTCAAAACATAAGGCGTAATTGCTTTGTATTAATGAAGCCCATCCTTTGCCTAGTTGCGGGGTTTTATCCATATTGTAATTTGCTTTTAAAATACGTGGATAATTAGAGCCATGAGGGCCGGCAGGTGCATTTTCTCCATCACTCGCGTGACATGAGGAACAATATATTTTAGAAGTGGAATTATATGGGGTAATCAATCCTCTTGGATTGGTATTTTTACCTTCTTCTAAAACTGGATGGTATGAAATATTGGTAGGGTTAAAATCTGATCTTGTATTAGAAGTCCCTAAATAACGAGTGGTATGTTCAGGAGTAACGGGATTATCAGCATGACATCTAAAACAAATTTCGTATTCATTCACAACAGGAAAAATTTCAACACCTGATTGATTCATCCCTTTCACCCCAATATTAGCTCCTTTAACAAATGGTGCATTTGCATCATTAGAATTTGAAGCGTGCGCATTGTGGCAATCTGCACATTCTATATGTTTTGTTTTATTAATATCAGATTCTACAGGATCATGAATTCCTGTATATGCATACACGTCGTGTTTAAAAGGTTTAAAAAACTGAGCCTGTACATTTTTAGCTGCAACATTTCCATTATGACAGTCGAAACAATTTTCCTCTTCAGGCAAGCGCTTTAACAGACGTTCTTTTCCAGATGCATTATGCGTATCATGACAATTGGAACAAGCATTTTGAGCAACATTGTTATACGGAGAGTTCAAATGAGACCAAGGGTTTGGCGCAATGCCATTCCAAGTTTTAGTGGAAGTATTATGACTACTATATCCCCAATACTGTTTGTCATGGCAAGTAAAACATAAATCGGAGAATTCATTTGTTCGTTTTAAAAAATTCCCCTCCAAATTTTTATGAGAATCGTGACAAGAAGTACATTGTAATTTATTATTTTGATCTAAGGTATTTGTAGACAAGGTAGAAGGATCTTTTAAACTCCCATCTTTACTAGCGAGCTCGGAATCATAAACAAATGAAATGGGATGATCATCAGACAAGTCTGTACCCAAATTACCTCTTTTAGTCATGGAATTGGCAAAAGACATGCTTTTAGAATTTTTAAAAGTATTTCCTAATGCCACAGTACCATCATGACAAGACAAACATAGAATAGAATTACCATCAGGTTGTCCCAGTTTAGCATCTAAGGTTGAACTTTCATACAAGGTATAAATGGCTCCTGATTGTCTTCGGTTCCACATGGGCGCTTTTGGATTGGCTGAATGGCTAGTATGACAAAATATACATACTCTAGAGTCGTCCATCGACTTTACCTTTCCCCTACCCGAAGCCGACAAATTGTGCTTCGATTGAGAAACTCCCTGAGCTAGAAGATCAGTACATAAAGTACCTATTATAATATATATGAGTATGCTTATCTTGTTCATTCTTTAATATCCAGTTGAAATATCTGTATCCGACTGTTATAACTGTCGGCTACATATATAAAGTTATTAGTGTCTATATAGATTCCTGAAGGCATCCAAAATTCTCCTGTTTGTCGTCCTTGTTTTCCAAACTGATATAAATAATTGCCTTGTGCATCAAATATTTGTACCCCATGAAACAAGGCGTCTACAACATATATATTACCATGACTATCGGTAGCTATTCCTTTAGGACTTGCAAAATAACCTGTCCCATTACCGTTTTCACCAAACATAGACAAGAAATTACCGGCTGAATCGAATAATTGAATACGATAATTTAGGGCATCTACCACATAAGCTATTCCTTTGTTGTCAATCCAAATATAAGTTGGGAAGTTGAACTCTCCTTTACCAGTTCCCCTCTGGCCAATGGTTTTAATTCTATTTCCGTGAATATCCAATATTGAAATTTGATGAGCACCAGTTTCAACAACCCAAATTTGATTGTTTAGGGATGAATAGGCAATTCCAGTAGGTTGCTTTAATTTTAAGCTGTCATTTAACAGCCCAATTGACTTAAGATCTTCCGTTAACTTAAAAATACCATCAAGTTTTGAATCCGTAAATAATAAATCCTTATTTGGCAGTAAACTGGCACTTACCAATGAAGTGAACTTGCCCTCTCGTTTTCTTACTATTTTAGGAATCTCGAATTTGTCTTCTTCATATATATATAAAGTGCCATTACCCTGATCCAATATTATACTGGATGCAGCATTGACAGGAATTGCCAACACTGGTTTTTGTAGACCTAAAATATCATTATTTCCAAATAGCAATCTTTTTAGCCATCTTTTTCGTTGTTTTTTTATGTCTTGCTGCAAAGGAGGAATCTGATTTACCCATTGCACTTTATTTATTTCAAAAAATTCAATTTCCACATAAGTGCTGTCTTGCGAATAGCCATTAAAAAAAAGCATCAACAACCCTACAACAGCAACCTGTATTTTTACTTTATGTGAAAAATAATGAATCATTGAAAAGGCTGTTATTATTATTTAACCTGGTTATGTTCTTTCGTTAAACAGGGCGAAATTAAACCTTTTCAGAGTGTAAACCCCTGACAAATATCATACACAAATACCCCTTTAGCAAAGTCATTTTTTGGTGAATTCGGAAACAAAACCGACAAAAAAAATAAAAATTACTAATTATTTTTTTACTAAATTTTTAACATTTCATTAAGTTTATATATTTTAATTGACATAGCTTTAATAAACTAATTAGTTACATTTGCCATGAAAACACGTTTTTCATATTAATTTGTAAAACAGTTTTTATAAGGTAGTCCACGTCAGTCATGGCGTGGATTTTTTTTCTTTAATTATTTTCTAAGGACTTATTTTAGAATTTATAGTAATTTTATAACGGAATTTAAATTAATATGCAGTTACATTTAAACCGATAAACTTATGAAAGATAGCTATCCATTACTCTTAGTGTTAATTTTGTTTTGTGTTTCGCTTCAAGGTTATACCCAAAATACAATACTTTTGCCTAAAACTACAGTAGTCCCATTAATTGATGGCGTATTGGGTGAAGAATGGAAAGATTCTCAAAGTGTAAGCATACACATTTCACCTAATTGGTCAATTGCTGTTAATTATAAATACGATGTTGCGTATTTGTATATTGCATTTGAAAATTTAGTATCTACGGAAGGTTTAAGAGTTACTCCTGAAATTCTTATTGCTACAAATATAGCCGCAAATAAAAGTTGGAATACCGATACGTATTGGTTTCATTCATCCTATAGTAATTGTGAAGGTATAGGAGAATTTTATAATTGGGAAAACTGTGCAAACATTCACCCAGATTGGCAGGCTAATATTTTGCCTTTTAAAAATGGAAACAATAACATTGAATTTAAAATTAGTTGGGCTAAGCTTCAAATAAACCCAAGTGCAAATTTGAATATTGGAATTGCCTTTAAATTGAGTAACGCTTTAGAAAAACAATTTTATTGGCCAAAATTGGCTACAATTTCAAGTCCTGTTAATTGGGGCGTTTTGAAATTTTAGCACTATAAAAGTTAAATTAATTCCTACTAAACAATCAAGGTTTTCATAATAATAAAAGGGGGCTCAAAAAATGAACCCTCTTTTATTTTTTAATAGATTTTAAAAAAACAAATATCTACTATGATTAGATATTTTATTAACAAAATAAGAAATAAACAATGACATATTTCATGTTTGAAGTTTTAATATTGTATTTGTATCGTTGGAATCTTTAAAATTTGATAAGGATAAAATTTCATTAATAATATGAACACGATCAATTAAATTTTTAAAAAAATACTCTTCTTGCCTTTCCCCCAGCAACAAAAACATACCCCAACCTTTACATGTCCCAGTAGTTGTTACACGCACTTTTGCCGAAAAGCCAGCATGCTATTACAAAACATCATAGTTCAATACGCAGGAAATCCCCTAAATGCCAATATCGTTTGAGCTCTCGATTACCTTTTTTTAAAATGTATTCATTAGCTTCTACATCCGTAATTAAAGGAGTTTTTTTCTTTTTATAGGTTTTTTATCTAATTGATCTTCTATATATTCTAATCTTTTTTCAATAGCAGTTAATTTTTCAACAATAATTTCAAAAGGGTTTTCCATAATAAGCTGTTTATAAGTTATCATAAAAATAAGACAGCAAAAATGAGCATAGGATTTCTTTGTTAACATATGAGATAATCTTATGTTTATTTAAATATTAAATCTGATTCAAATCAAGAAAAGTATAGCTCCTAATTTATTTATTAATCAGGTTAAGATATCGGGAATATTATTCAATAAAAAAAACGCAATAATCTATAATTTAGATTATTGCGTTTTATAAAAGTTGACCTACAAGGACTCGAACCTTGACTGACGATACCAAAAACCGGAGTGCTACCATTACACCATAGGTCAATTTAAGGCTGCAAATTTAATGTAAAGTTTTAAATCAGCAAATAAATTTTTGTTTTTTTTTAATAAATCATATTTAACAACACTTTAATACTTTATTACAGTTTCATATCAATCTAACTTTCAATATTTAAGTTTATATTTACTAAATTCGCCTCAATAAAAAATCAGATATGAATTCATTCAATTTTACTAAATGGAACACCATTCTTGGCTGGACCACTTTTACTATTGCCTTATTAACATATACGCTAACTCTTGAACCTACAGTGAGTTACTGGGATTGTGGGGAATATATTTCTACTGCCGTGAAATTAGAAGTTGGGCATCCACCAGGAGCTCCTTTGTTTCAAATGTTAGGTGCTTTTTTCGCAATGTTTACCACTGAAGTTACTGAGATTGCAAAAATGGTAAACTTTATGTCGGCTTTAGCCAGTGCTTTTACCATACTATTTATGTTTTGGACCATAACAGCATTAGCTAAAAGATTGCTGAAAAATTCTTCTGAATTAACTAAAAGTACTTCAATTGCAATTTTAGGAAGTGGACTTGTTGGTGCATTAACCTATACATTCTCTGATAGCTTTTGGTTTAGTGCTGTAGAAGGTGAAGTATATGCAATGTCTTCATTTTTAATGGCATTATTATTTTGGTTAGGTTTACACTGGGAAGCTGAAATGGACAAACCGCAGGGAAACAAATGGTTACTATTAATCAGTTTTGTAGTTGGTTTATCTTTTGGAGTTCATATTTTATCTTTATTAGTAATTCCATCCATTGTATTTCTTTATATTTATAAGAGATACACAAATTTAACTCCAAAACAATTTATTATTGCCAATGTAGTTTCAATACTAGTTTTGGTATTTGTGTTTAAA
>NZ_JBFFOE010000025.1:0-33228 GCF_041562875.1 Lutibacter sp.
AATATTCATTTTATTTTTAGTGGGGGCTTTGGCAGGAACGTGGCTAGTAAGTGGTGTAATCCCAGCAATGGTTTATTATGGACTTCAAGTATTAAATCCTTCAATATTTTTACCTGCTTCGGTAATTATTGCAGCAATTATATCTATAGCAACAGGTAGTTCTTGGACAACTTCAGCGACTGTAGGTATTGCCTTGGTTGGTATTGGTACTGCATTAGGTATTCCACAAGGAATGATTGCAGGTGCTGTAATTTCAGGAGCTTATTTTGGAGATAAAATGTCGCCTTTAAGTGACACAACAAATTTAGCGCCAGCAATGGCGGGAACAGATTTATTTACTCATATTAGATATATGGCTTTTACAACAGTACCAACCATAATAATTACATTAATTGTTTTTAGTATTTTAAGCTTAAATATTGAAACAACAGGAAATACAGATGTTAGCGGTTTATTAAATACAATAAATAACACTTTTAATATTACGCCATATTTGTTTTTAGTTCCATTGGTTGTAATTGCCTTAATTTTATTAAAAACAAAACCATTAATTGCTTTAGGAATTGGTGTTATTTTGGCAGCTATATTTGCTTTTATTTTTCAACCTGAAATTTTAAATAGTTTATCGCCTTCAAAAGGAAAATCTATTATCAACGCTATTTTTGTTGATACTGAAATTGTAACTGATAATGAGAAATTAAATGCACTTTTTAGTGCAGGAGGTATGAAGGGTATGCTTTGGACTATATTTCTAATTTGTTGTGCAATGGTTTTTGGGGGAATTATGGATGCTATTGGAGCATTGGCAAAAATCACTAAAGAATTATTAAAAATGGCAACTTCAATTTTTGGTTTATTTTTTAGTACTGCAATGAGTTGTATTGGGTTAAATGCAATTGCTTCAGATCAATATTTAGCCATTGTAATTCCTGGAAAAATGTTCAAAAAAGCTTTTGAAGATAGAGGGTTAGCTCCTGAAAATTTAAGTAGAACTTTAGAAGATTCTGGAACAGTTACTTCAGCTCTAATTCCTTGGAATACTTGTGGAGCATATCAATCTGGAGTATTGGGAGTGGGAGTTGCTGAATATGCTGTTTTTGCAATTTTTAACTGGTTAAGCCCAATTATGACATTAATTTTTGCTGCTTTTCAAATAAAAATAAGACAGTTGGTAATTAAGAAAGTTTAAAATTCAGTACTAGCACTTTTAAAACTAAATTTATAACTTAAGCATTAGAACTCAAAATTACCTAAATAAACCAATTCCAAACAACTCCAAAACGGACTGTTAAATCTCTATAAGGATAATTTGGAGCAGAATAATAATTTCTTCCAGTAAAGCCAGCATTTAAGTTTTCAACTTTTAAGAAGATACGAGTTCTACGAATTTGCGCATTTGCAAAAAAATCAAGAACTGGAAAATTTCCTATTTCGGTATTATTTTGTAATACAAATTCACTTAATAATGGATTGTAGGCGTTGGCTTTAAATGAAGTGAAATATTTGAATGTAACTCCTGTTTGCAAAAACATTGGTTTTCCTTTAAAAACATGACTAGAGTAATAAAAAGTATTTCTTGTAACAATCTCTGGAACTCTAAAAAAAGATTCTCCTTTTAGTACATTTTGGTACATAATTGTGTTGTCTAGCGTAAATTTTCTGTAGCTAATTGCTTTGTTAGCTTTTACTTTAAAATAATTTAAAGTTTCATTGGCTTGAACAGGTTTTGAATCTTCATCAAAATAAGTGTAATTATCAATTAAATTGTAAGTAGCTTTTAAATTTCCCCATTTATTAGATTTAAATTCAACACCAATCATTGAAATTTCTTCATTGCTAAAATTATTTTGCCAATTGTAATTTTTATAATCGCTTTGGTATAAAAGTTTATTAAAATCGGGTGTTTTTGAAGTGTATTCAGCAAACCCTTTAAAACTAAAAACACTATCTTTTTTTATCATTGCAGAAGCTTTAATAGAGTTTCCAGTGATATTACCAGCTATTATTGAAGTGGCATCAGCATTTAAGTGAAATTTTCCAAATTTCACTTTCCAATCAGCGCCAAAAGCAATTGCATTTCCTTTTAATTTATCGGATATGGTTTCAGAATCATAAAATAAGATACCATTATAATGGTAGTTGTAATTGAAGTAATTAATTTTAGCTTTTAAACTACCTGTATAAGCTGAATTTAACTGTACATAAAATTGATTATCTAGTTTTTGATAGGAGGTATGATCAACTATACTTGCCTCAAATGAATCTCCAAAAATTGAACTAGCACTAGACTGTTTGTATCTATAATGTTTTGTTTCATACATAAAAGTATGCCCAAATTTTAAATCAGTATATATTTTTTTGTTAAAGGGTATTAATTTAGTGGAATCAGTTTTAAATTCTGACGCAACTATAAGTAAAGAATCAATTATAATTTTTTTAGCAATTGCAACTGAATCAAGTTTTATAATTGTATCACTTTCCTTTAATTGAGTTTTCGCAGTTATAGAATCAATTTTCGCAGTGTTTACAGATAAGGAATCCTTTTGCACAATTGATTTCTTTATATTATTAATTGTTTTAGTTGTTAAAGAATCAATATTTGAGATTTCAATTAACGTATTAGGTGGAAGCTTAAGAATAGAATCTTTTTTATTTATAGGTAATTCATTATTTAAAATTTCCTTTTTATTTAAAGGTTTTTTTTCTTTAGAAGGTTCTATTTTTTTTAAAGAATTAACATTTAATTTGTTAGGAGAAGCTATAGATTTACTATTTAAAGATCTAATCTGCGCAAGAACTGAATTGTATTTTTTTAGGTTATCTGAAACAATTTTATTGTGCTCAATAATTTTATGCTTCTTAGAAAATAATGTAATTTGTTGTTCAAAATAATATCGTTTTCCTTCTAATAAATTTTCGGCATTTGTAAAATTAACATCCAATCTGGCTCTATCCGTATAGTTAGGATCATTATTTTCAAAGTAAGCAATAGATGCGGCAGTTAAACCACCATTTTCGTTGTTTAACAAGTCAAAAGAAGAAAAATGACCACGAGCGAAATATTTTTTATTTTTAGTGTGATAATTAAAAGTGCTTCTAAAATTTCCGTGGCTAGCTAACGAGTTTCTATATTTACCAAGTGATCTTAATCCTTTGTATGCTATAGAATAATTAAATTGTCTAGACGTATTCATAGTTAAAAACGCATCTAAAACTTGCCCTTGTTCTAAGGCTGTTTTAAACATGATTTCAGAAGTTGGTGTTGGTACTTCATAATATGAAATATCTTCAATTTTATAATAATTAAAATGTTTTGCATTGGCGCCAATAGAAGGTAACAAAGAATTATTTTCAAAATTATAACCTAAACTGCTAAAAGTTTGTCCTTGATTATGAAACGCTAACAATTCAAAATTGTCTTTTCTAATATGGTTAAATAAAAAATCTTTTTTTAATGTTAAAGTAGTATCAATAAAGGTAGTGTCATTATTTATGGAAATAATTTTATAATCAGTATATTTAGTCACGCCATCAATCTTAATTTCAACCCCATCATTAAATGATGTACTGTCATTTCTAGATATATTATCATTTCTATCTAATTTATCAAGTTTCATAATTTGAGCCTCTATATTAAAAATAGAAAAAGCAAATAACATAAAAAATACTAATTTTTTCATATAACACATTAAGCGGTAAAGGTAAAATATTTGAACGAAACGAAACACACTTTATTTTAATCACTATTCTAAATAATTAATATTAATTTTGTGTGCTATTTTATAGTTATGAGTCTTAAAAAACACTATTTAAAAAATATTATTGAAGTGGGAACAGATGAAGCTGGGAGGGGTTGTTTGTGCGGTCCTGTAGTTGCTGCGGCAGTTATTTTCCCTACTAATTTTGAACACCCATTGCTAAATGATTCAAAACAATTAACAGAAAAACAGCGTAAACTACTACGGCCTATAATTGAAGAAAATGCTTTGGCTTTTGGAGTCTCGTATATATCAGAAAGTAAAATAGATGAAATAAATATTTTACAAGCATCAATTTTAGCAATGCACAAAGCTATTGATTCACTTGCTATTATTCCTGAACATATTATTGTGGATGGTAACAAATTTAACCCGTATAAAAATATTCCATATACAACTATTATAAAAGGTGATGCTAAATTTATGAGTATTGCTGCAGCTTCTGTATTAGCAAAAACATATAGAGATAATTTTATGAAAAAGCTTGATGAGGAATTTCCACACTATCATTGGAAACAAAACAAAGGATATCCAACGAAACAACATAGAGATGCTATTCAAAAATATGGCGTTACTATTTACCATAGAAAAACATTTAAATTATTGCCAGAACAATTAAAATTAGACTTGTAATTACTCAAAATTCATCCTAAAAATGATACATTTGCTTTCGTTAAAAAGAAACTGATGATTAAAAGAACTAGAGCAACAATTTCAAAATTTATAATCCACAAAGTAGGGAACAAGTTTAACAGTGCTACCAATATTTTTTCTGAAAACCTCATTACTTTTGATGAAGAAAGTTACGAGTTAATGAAACCTTATTTGCTGAAACCATTTGGAAATGTGACAGAAAGTTTTCGTTTTAACCATCATGCAAACATTGAGTTAAATGAATTAAATAATTATTCTTCTGAAATTTTTAAAGATGAATCTACTTTTATAGATGTTTCTAAACACATTGTAAATCATTTGTTTGAGCAGTCAAATTCAGCTCAAATAAAAATAGGAGATGTTATAATTGCATTGTTTGAGGATATTGAATATAACGAAATTGTAACACAAGCTATAGGTATTTTTAAAATTGAAAACAAGATTAATTTCTTTCAAACCTTTATGGAAAAGGATAGTTTAGATGTTTTTGTTCAAAAAGGAATTAGTACAAAAAAATTAGATAAAGGTTGTTTAATTATTAATTCAACAGATGGAGAAGGAAAAGTAGTTTTAAGTGTTGATACTAATAATTATGATGCACAATATTGGTTAAACAATTTTTTAAATGTGAAGTATGCTGACGATAATAATCAGCATACCCAAAATTACATTGAAATGTGTAAAGATTTTTCTAATGAAATTATTAAAGAAGATTTTGGTTCTCATGAAAAAACGAAATTTTTAGCAAAAACTGTCGATTTTTTTAAAGAAAACGAAAGCATAAATATTAACGATTTTAAAGAAGCTATTTTTGAAGAAGACGAAGAACGTAAAACTTTGTTTGATGATTATAAAAAGCAATTTGAAACGGAGAATGATGTATTGGTTAGAAATCAATTTGCAGTTTCTGATGTTGTGTTAAAAAAGCAAAAGCAAAAAATTAAAACCGAAATTAAACTAGATACAAATATTCAAATTAAATTAGATATTGATGCGCCAGATGCAGCAAGTGAATATTTAGAAAAAGGTTATGATGAAGAACGTAAAATGAAATTTTATAAAGTGTTTTTTAATGAAGAAGATTAAGTTTCAATTATTGGTTTTCAGTTGTCTGTTATCAGTTTTTAGTTAAATATTTTTTTGTTTAAAACCACGTATGTCATGCTGAACTTGATTCATATTTTATCAATTAAATATCAAACTCAACTTCAAATAATTCAATAAAGTGTTTTAAAATTTTTCCTTTCACTTCTTCTAAAGGTACTTTTCTATTTAGTTCAACTTCTAATGAAGTAACTGTTTTACCTTTAATTCCGCAAGGAATAATATGATCAAAATAGCCTAAATTAGTAGTCACATTTAAAGCAAACCCATGCATAGTTACCCAACGGCTAGCTCTAACGCCCATAGCACAAATTTTTCGAGCAAATGGCGTTCCTACATCTAACCACACGCCAGTTTCTCCTTCGCTTCGGTCACCTTTTATATTATATTCTGCTAAAGTTTGTATAATAACTTCTTCTAAAAATCGTAAATATTTATGTATGTCTGTAAAAAAGTTTTCCAAATCTAAAATTGGATAACCAACAATTTGTCCAGGTCCGTGATAGGTAATATCACCACCACGATTAATTTTATAAAAAGTAGCTCCTTTTGCTTTTAACTGTTCTTCATTTAATAATAAGTTTGATAAATCACCACTTTTACCTAAAGTATATACGTGAGGATGTTCAACAAAAATAAAATAATTAGGTGTTTGAGCATTCAAATTATTTTTGCGATTATCAATTTTTATATCAACTATTTCTTTAAAAAGTTCTTCTTGATAGCTCCAAGTTTCATTATAATCTTTTAAACCTAGGTCTATTAATTTTATTTTTTGCATTAATTTTTAGGGTTATTATTAATAATTAGAGCTGCAATTACGCCAGGAATCCAGCCTAAACAAGTTAAAATAAATACAATTACAATAGATCCGCAACCTTTATCAACAACTGCTAAAGGCGGAAAAATAACACATAATATAACTCTTAGGCAACCCATTATATAATTTTTAACAAAGGTGTAAAAAATAAATTTAGGATACAACGTTATTAGTAGATGTAAATTACAATTAAAATGTATTTTTGTTAAATGTCTATTGAAGTAAAAAATATAACCAAATTATATGGAAAGCAAAAAGCATTAAATGCTATTAGTTTTACTATTAATAAAGGGGAAATAGTTGGGTTTTTAGGTCCAAATGGTGCTGGGAAATCTACTTTAATGAAAATACTTACAGGTTATATAAATGCTTCTGAAGGTATAGCTTTGGTGAATGATTTTAATTTGAATACTCATAAGATTGAAGCGCAACAATGCATTGGTTATTTACCAGAACACAATCCATTGTATTTAGAAATGTATGTAAAAGAATACTTACAATTTAATGCTACTATTCATAAAATTCCTAAAACTGAAGTTGAAAATATTATTGATAAAGTTGGTTTAAAACCAGAAGCTCATAAAAAAATTAGTCAGCTTTCTAAAGGATATCGCCAGCGAGTTGGTTTAGCCGCTGCCTTGTTACACAATCCTGATGTTTTAATTTTAGATGAACCAACAACTGGTTTAGACCCAAATCAATTGGTAGAAATTAGAAATTTAATAAAAGAAGTTGGCAAAGATAAAACGGTGTTGTTTTCAACGCACATTATGCAAGAAGTTGAGGCAATTTGTGATCGTGTAATTTTAATAAATAAAGGGGAAATAGTTGCTGATAAAAATTTAAAGGAACTTAAAAAAAATCAAGAACAAGTAATTGAAGTTGAATTCGATTTTAAAATTGAAAAACAATTTATTTCAACCATACCATATTTGAAATTAGCAAATAACAACCATGATACTTCTTGGGTGTTAACTTTTAACACTTCAAAAGATATGCGTTCTGTAGTTTTTGATTTTGCTCATGACAATGGACTAAAAATTCTGAATTTAACTACTAAAAACAAAAATTTAGAAAGTTTATTTAGAGAATTAACCTCTTAATGAAAAATAGAATTTAGAAGAAAGAAAAAATACAGGTTTGATTTTATAAATTAATGCTTAATTATCAACCGTTTTTTTAATAATTAATTCAATTTAAATTTTAATTCTTCATTTTCCAATACTTTTAAAAAGTCATTATCAACTTTAACTTTAATAGATCTGCTATGTAAGTTTAGTTTCATTTTTTCTTTTAAATCATACACCAAAAGATCTAAAGGAACCGAACCTTCGTTTTCTTTTAAAAGTTTTTCAATCTCATAAACTTTAGCGTCATTTATTTTATTGATATCCAGCTGAATTGTAATTTTTTTAGTTTGTTTTTCAAGAACATCTTGTAAAATTTGAATATCAGTAAAGTTAATTCTAGGTTCACTTTTTTTACCTTCTTTGGTTGTCCAACCAGCAGCAATATTCACTTTAAATTGGCGAAATTCATTGTCTATTAAAAAAGGTTTAAATTTCAAATAAGTGTCTTTAAAAATTCTAAATTCGTGGCTGTCCTGATAATCTACAATAACAAATGAAGCCCATTTATTTCCATTTTGAGATGTTTTGTGTTGAACATCCGTTAAGATTCCTGAGAAAGTTAGATTGGCACCAACATAATTATTTAAATCTTCCTTAAAAGCTGATAAAGAGGAATTACTAAAATATTTAATTTCATTTTTGAAATCATCTAAAGGATGGCCAGAAATATAAATTCCAACCAATTCTTTTTCTTTTGATAATTCTTCCATCATTCCCCATCTTTCAGCGAAAGGTATTTCAGGTTCGGCAAATTGAATCTCAGAAGTTTCTCCAAACATTGAGATTTGTGCTGAGTTTTTGTTTTCTTGAAATTTATTTCCGTAGCGAATGGCTCTCTCAATAAAAGTGACCCCTTTTTCATCTAATTGATAATACTGTGCCCGATGTACATTTTGAAAAGAGTCTAATCCACCAGCCATTACTAAGCCGTCAAAAGCTCTTTTATTGGCGGCTCTTAAATCTACACGTTTGGCAATGTCAAAAATGGAAGTAAAGCTTCCGTTTTCTTTTCGTTCAGTAACAATAGCATCAACAGCAGCACCTCCAACTCCTTTTATTGCACCCATTCCAAAACGTATGGCACCTTCTTTGTTTACTGCAAATTTATGAAACGACTCATTAACATCTGGTCCTAAAACAGGAATTCCAGCACGTTTACATTCTTCCATAAAAAAAGTAACCTGCTTAATATCATTCATATTATTTGATAAAACAGATGCCATATATTCTGCAGGATAATGGGCTTTTAAATAAGCAGTTTGATACGCAATATAAGCATAACAAGTAGAATGCGATTTATTAAAGGCATAGGCAGCAAAAGCTTCCCAATCTTTCCATATTTTTTCTAAAACTTCTTCAGGATGGTTATTCGCTTTACCACCTTCAATAAATTTAGGTTTTAATTTTACTAAGAGTTCAAAAATCTTTTTTCCCATTGCTTTACGTAGCATATCTGCTTCACCTTTTGTAAAGCCAGCTATTTTTTGAGAAAGCAACATCACTTGCTCTTGATACACCGTTACACCATAGGTTTCTTTCAAATACTCTTCCATTTCTGGTAAATCGTATTCTGTTGTTTCTTCTCCATTTTTACGCATAATAAACAATGGAATGTATTCCATTGGTCCAGGACGATATAATGCATTCATGGCAATTAAATCTGCAAATTCAGTGGGTTTTAACGATTTCATATGTTTCTGCATTCCGGCAGATTCATATTGAAAAATACCTATAGTTTCACCTCGTTGAAAAAGTTCGTAGGTTTTAGGGTCGTCAAGAGGGAAATCATCAGGAATTAATTCAATACCATGTTTTGCTTTAATAATTTTTACAGCATCTTTAATTAGGGTTAATGTTTTTAGCCCTAAAAAATCCATTTTAAGTAAACCAGCGCTTTCAACAACATTATTGTCAAACTGCGTAACGTACATATCGCTGTCTTTTGCAGTTGCAACAGGTACTAAATTTGTAATATTTTCAGGTGTAATAATAACTCCACAGGCATGTGTCCCGGTATTTCTTACGGAACCTTCTAAAGCAATTGCTTGCTTAATTGTAATAGCTTCTAAATCATCCCCTTCAGCAATAGTTCTTAGTAAGCTGATATTTTCAAAGTCTTCAGCTCTTAATTCTTTAACTTTTGCTTTACTTTTTTCATCATCACCAAAAATATTTTTTAATTTAATTAAAGGAAGTAATTTGGCAATTCTATCAGCATCATTTAAAGGCAAATCTAATGCCCGTGCTGTATCTCTAATAGAAGATTTGGCAGCCATTGTACCATAAGTGATAATTTGAGCAACTTGACTTGCTCCGTATTTTTTAATTACAAAATCAATTACTTTTTGACGACCTTCATCGTCAAAATCAATATCAATATCGGGTAATGATACACGATCTGGATTTAAGAAACGTTCAAAAAGCAAATCGTATTTTATAGGATCTATGTTGGTAATCCACAAGCAATAAGCAACAGCTGAACCAGCAGCAGAACCACGACCAGGACCCACAGCAACACCCATTTTACGAGCTTCCAAAATAAAATCCCAAACAATTAAAAAATAACCTGGATAACCAGTCATTTCAATAATAGACAATTCAAAATCTAATCGCTCTTGAGTTTCTTTATCTAGTTCATCTCCATACCTTTTTTTTGCACCTTCAAAAGTTAAATGTTTTAAATAAGCATTTTCACCTCTTACTCCACCATCTATTTCATCTTCTGGATTTATAAATTGTGGAGGTATGTTAAATTTAGGAAGTAAAACATTGCGTTTTAATGTGTAAATTTCTATTTTATCTACTATTTCTTGTGTATTTGAAATAGCATCAGGAATATCAGCGAACAAACTTTTCATTTGTTCTTGAGTTTTAAAATAGTACTCGTTATTTGGTAATCCGTATCTAAAACCTCTTCCTTTTCCTTTTGGGGTAGCTACTTTTTCACCATCTTTAACACATAATAAAATATCATGTGCTTCAGCTTCGTCTTCTGTTGTGTAAAAAGTATTATTGGTGGCTATTAGTTTGATGTTGTATTTTTTTGAAAATTGAATTAGTACATCATTCACGTGATTTTCATTTTCTTGGTCATGACGCATCACTTCCAAATAAAAATCATCTCCAAATTGTTCTTTCCACCAAATCAACGATTCTTCGGCTTGTTTTTCACCTATATTTAATATTTTACTTGGTATTTCACCATATAAGTTTCCAGATAAAACAATTAAATCTTCTTTATACTGCTCAATAATAGTTTTATCAATTCTTGGTACATAATAGAAACCGTCAGTATGTGAGAGAGAAGACATTTTTGCTAAATTGTGATAGCCATTTTTGTTTTTTGCTAAGAAAACTATTTGGTAACCATTGTCTTTTTGTGACTTGTCTATATGGTTTTCACAAACATTAAATTCACTTCCTAAAATAGGCTTAAATAATTTTTTAGGTTCTTTATATGCATAAGATAAATCTATTTTATCTTTCTCTTCAACTTCAATTTCTTCAATAGGTATGTTTGTAGAGTCTTCTATTCTTTTTAGTTCATTTTTTGCTTTTTCTATTTTACTATTATAAGCTTCATTAGGTTTGTTATATGCTATGGCCTCTTCAATAAAATAAAAAGCACCCATCATATTACCCGTATCAGTTAAAGCAACAGCAGGCATCTTATTTTTTATGGCTGCATTTATAAGGTTGCTAGTGCTGGATGTTGATTGTAAAACAGAAAATTGTGAGTGACAATGCAAATGTGAAAAACGAACTCCATCAAGTTGCTCAATAGCTTCATCAGAAATTATAGGAGTTTCAACTTCTTCTTTAATCTTTGTTTTTAGTTTTTTACTTTCTTTTTTAAGATTTAAATGTTTTAAACCAATAATATTTATAGTTGTTGGGTTTTTAGCATCAAAATTTTGAAAATAATCACTAGGAACATTTAGTTCTTCTTTTGTATAACTTCTTCGTCTAATTAATTCTAAAAAACAACGTGTAGTGGCTTCAACATCGGCTGTAGCATTATGTGCTTCACTAAAAGGAGCGTTAAATAAATGTTCATGTAATTCAGTTAAAGTTGGGAGTTTAAATTTTCCATATCTTCCACCAGGTAATTGACATAAAGTTGCAGTAGTTTCTGTACAAGTATCTAAAACAGGTACACCACTTAAATTAGATGTAATACCCGTTCTATGAAATTCACAACCCATAATATTAAGGTCGAACTTTACATTTTGCCCAACTACAAATTTAGATTTAGCTAATGTTTCATTAAAAATTTGTAAAACTGTCTCTAAACTTTCTCCTTTTTCTTGAGCTAATTGAGTAGAAATGCCATGAATTTGTTCAGCGTCATAAGGTATATTATATCCTTCAGGCTTAATTAAAAAATCTTGTTGTTCAATTAATTCACCGTAAATATCATGTAGTTGCCATGCTATTTGAACACACCTTGGCCAATTATCTGTATCGGTAATTGGAGCATTCCATTTTTTTGGTAAACCAGTGGTTTCTGTGTCAAATATTAAAAACATGTACAAGAATATTTTGTGAAAGTATGAGTTTTTAAAAGTAGTAATTTATAAAAGTTTAGTCTTTAAAAGAAACCATTTTTTATTAACAAATTAAATTTTGTTTTTAAATATTGAAATAATAATAAGTTTAATTTACCTATCCTTATTTAAAACATCTGATAATCAATAAGTAACCTCGTTTAATCTTATGATTTTAAACGTAATTAATTTACTTTAAAATATACTAAATTTGAGTGTGATATTTAATAATATGTAGCTATATTTGCACACTTAATTAATAACCAAGGTTTCGTACCTTAAAATTTTAAAAAAATGCCAGTAAAAATTAGATTACAAAGACACGGTAAAAAAGGAAAACCATTCTATTGGATTGTAGCTGCAGATGTACGCTCAAAAAGAGATGGTAAGTATTTAGAAAAACTTGGGACGTATAATCCTAATACAAATCCAGCTTCTATTGATTTAGATATAGATGGAACCGTAAAATGGTTACAAAATGGTGCAGAACCAACTGACACAGCAAAAGCAATTTTATCTTATAAAGGTGCTATGTTAAAAAATCACTTAGTAGGTGGTGTTAGAAAAGGTGCTTTAACAGAAGAACAAGCTGAAGTAAAATTTCAAGCTTGGGTAGATGAAAAAGCTGGTAAAATTACTGCTAAAAAAGATGGATTAACAAAAGCGGAAGCAGATGCTAAAGCGGCAATATTAGCTGCTGAAGTAAAAATTAATGAAGAGCGTTCAGCTGCTGTACATGAGGCTGAAAATGCTGCAATAAAAGCTATTGCTGATGCAAAGGCTGCTGAAAAAGCTGCTGCAGAAGTTGTTGAAGATACAGCTCCAGAAAGTATTGATGACGCACAAGCTGCTGCATCAGAAGAAGGAAAAGTAGAGTAAGTTAAATTTCGATAATGCGTAAAGAAGATTGTTTTTATTTAGGCAAAATCGTAAGAAAGCATAGTTTTAGAGGTGAAGTTGTTGTTAAATTAGACACTGACGAGCCTGAACTTTATCAAGAATTGGAATCAGTATTTGTTGCTTTAGGGAACAATCTGGTTCCATTTTTTATTGAAACTATTTCTCTTCAGAAAGGAAATCAACTTCGTATTCGTTTTGAAGATGTTGAAAATGAAGCAGATGCTGATGCGATTATGGGTGTTGAATTGTATTTGCCACTTAAATTTTTGCCAAAACTTACCGGGAATAAATTCTACTTTCACGAAATAATTGATTTTGATATGGAAGATGTTAATTATGGGTATGTTGGTGTAATTACTGGAGTTAATGATACTTCAGCACAACCTTTATTTGAAGTGAACTCTAATGGAACTGAGGTTTTTATTCCAATGATTGATCATTTTATTAAAAAAGTTGATAGAGAAAATAAAAAAATTATTGTAGAGACACCAGAAGGTTTAATTGACATGTATTTGAGTACATAAATAATTTAGAGAGGTGGCCGAGTGGTCGATGGCGCACGCTTGGAAAGCGTGTATACGGCAACGTATCGAGGGTTCGAATCCCTTCCTCTCTGCGAATAAACAACCAAAAAACAACAAAACCCTATAAACACTATGTTTATAGGGTTTTTATTAAAATTAATAATTCTTTTGCAGCAGAATAATTTTCTTCAATAAGTAAAATAGCACTTATAGCTTTCATTTGAAGGTTTTTTTCTTCTCATAGCTTAAATAATAATTTATTCTAACTATTAAAAATAACATTTAAGCCCACTTTTATTATGAAAATTGTCGTTTGAATTTTTTAGGGATGAAATCTGAAATTTTTAGAAGCATTTATATTTCTCAAATTTGTTTACTAGAATTACAACCAATCTAATAATTGATTTTTTTAACCTAAAGCTTTTATTTCATAACTTTCACCATTCTAATTTTTCAACTTTTAAGCGAGCATGAGCAAACCTTTTAAATTTAAACAATTTACAATTCAACAAGATAAAACGGCAATGAAAGTTGGAACTGATGGTGTTTTGTTAGGTGCTTGGGTTCATCTGGATTTGTATCCGTTTAGTATTTTAGATATTGGCGCTGGAACCGGTTTAATTGCATTAATGTTAGCGCAAAGAAGTAATGCTGAACTTATTGATGCTATTGAATTAAATGATGAAGCATACGAACAAACTGTAGAAAATTTTGAAAATAGTGACTGGGGAGATCGGTTATTTTGTTATCACACATCATTGCAGGAATTCACAGATGAAATTGAAGATACCTACGATTTAATTATCTCTAATCCTCCTTTTTATACTTCAACCTATAAAGAATTATCAGAAGAAAGAGCTATGGCTCGCCACACTAAGAGTTTATCGTATAGTGAATTGCTTATAAGTACTGTTAAATTATTGTCCGAAAATGGAAGTTGTGCTTTTATAATTCCTTATGAAGAGGAAAGAAATTTTATAGCATTGGCTAACAAAAATAATTTATTTTTAAATAGAGTTACCTATGTTAAAGGAACTGAAAATACTGCTATAAAAAGAATTTTAATGCAATTTTCATTTTTTGAGAAGCCAATAGAAAAAACAGAATTAATTATTGAAATTGAACGCCATAAATACACAGCATATTATATTGAACTAACAAAAGATTTTTACTTAAATATGTAATTCAAGGTCTAAAATTTAAACGTTATACTATTGTAAATTAGTTTATTATAACATCTGGATTATAGCCAAAATAGGATGCTTCTTTCTCTTTAAACACAATGCCATTTTCTTCTAATTCTTTTAAAATAGGTTGGTAAACTTCTTTACTAATAGGGATTTGAACACCAGGAGTTTTAATTTCGCCATTTAATATTTTCAAAGCTGCAATTGCAACTGGTAAGCCAACAGTTTTGGCCATTGCGGTATAGGTTTGATTATCTCCAATACAAACCATACTACTTTCAATTTGATGTTTTTTACCATTTAATTCATAACCAAAAAGATGTTGCATTACAATCATGTCTTTATCGTCTTCTTTTAATGTCCAACTATCTTTTAATATTTTTTCAAGTATTTGTGCAGGTGTAGCATTTTTTAAAACTACTTGTTTATTTGGATTAAAAATATCTATTTCTAATAATTTTTCCCAAATAATATCATCTTGATCGATTTTTAGATAGTGACGTAATTTTAACTCTACAGAATCATGAGGGTTATAAGCTAAAAATGAATTTGTAAAATCACGATAACTCATATGTTCAGAATCTTCAATGGTATAACTATCATCTGTCATTCCCAATTGCACAAACACATTCCAAGCACGTGAATATCCAACTCTTCTAATGGTACCTCTATACAAAGTTAAAATGTCATTTAAACCATAAACAGTTTTATATTTTAATGAATCTCTATTAGCATAACCTTCAAACTTACCATGACCTTCAATATTTAAAATTTCAGTTCTTCTAAATAATTTATGATAGGGAATGTATTTATAGTTGCCTTCTTGTAAAAATTTTGCAGCACCTCCTTGTCCTGCTAATACCACATTTCTTGGATTCCAAGTAAATTTATAATTCCATAAGTTATCATCACTTTCTGGAGCTACTAAACCACCAGTGAACGATTCAAAAAGTAACATTTTACCACCTTTTTCTCTTATTGAATCTATAACTTTCATAGCACTCATATGGTCTATTCCAGGGTCTAAACCAACTTCATTCATAAAAATAAGGTTCTTTTTAATTGCTTCATCATTTAATTGGCTCATTTCATCTGAAATATATGAAGCCGTCACCATATTTTTTCCGAAAGCTAAACAATCTTTAGCCACATTTAAATGTAAATGTGCAGGTAGCATAGAAATAACAATATCAGCATTTTTAATAACTTTTTGTCTTTCTTCATTGTTGAAAATATCTAATGTGATTGCAATAGAATTTTTATGATTTTGCAATATCTTTTTAGCAAGATCTATAGAAACATCAGCAATGGTTATATGTAAGTTCTCGGAAAAAGATTTTTGAAGTAAATATGTTATTAAAGATGAAGATGATCGACCAGCACCAATTAACAGAATTTTTCTCATTTTCGTGTTTTTAAATTTTTTAGAGGTGTACGAAAATACAAATTCGTAGGTGATTTTTAAAATAAATTAATTATCGTCTGAGTTTACTTCTTCTAATATTTTTTTTGCTTTTTTTAAATCGGAACTATCAACTTCTAATTTATAGCCTTCAACAAATGCTGTGCCAATAGTTGTTGCTATATTTTCATCAAAAATATAACTTTCAATTCCATGACTGGCTAATAAAGTTTTGGCTATGTGAATTTGGTGAATTAAACTTGCTGTTAAAACAGGAACTAAATTATTGGAATGGTTTTTCATTTGTTTTTTTGTTTAAATATATGAAATATTGTTGAACGATGCATGATTAATATTTAAGTTTGTAGTTCTAAATTGATTAAAAATGAATAAGAATTTAATAATCTCTTCTTTTTTAGGAGCTATAACAATTGTATTAGGCGCTTTTGGTGCCCACGCACTTCAAGAAACTTTAAACGTAAGTGAGCTAAAAAGTTTTGAAACGGGAGTACGTTATCAAATGTACCATGTTCTTGTATTACTATTTGTAAATGCGTACTCAAAATTTAATCCTAAAACTAAGAATAGCATTAGTTATCTTTTCCTTATTGGAATTCTGTTCTTTTCTGGGTCTATATATGCAATAACTTTTGGAGTTCCTGCTAAAAGTATTTGGTTTATGACGCCTTTAGGTGGTTTATTCTTTATTATTGGATGGATAAAAATGGGATTTTCATTTTTAAATAAAGAATAAATTGTAGTATTAATAATTTAAGAATAATCAATTCATAAATATTTGTTGCCTTAAATAAATAAGTATATTTTTGCCAAATATTTTTTAGTAAAAAAAAATTTGAATTAAAACGAAAACGTTTTCGTTGATTTTGATAAAATTATTAATAAATCATAAGTAACTTAATGTCAGTACATTATGATTTTAAATATTTTTTAGCTTATTGCCATAATTCAATGATAAAAGTCATGTATCTCATATTCAATATATGTGTACATTTGATATACAAATAGAATTAAATATTAATAACTATAAATTAAAACGAATGGAAGTTCAAAAAAAATCAGTAATATCATCGTTAAATGAATTAGGAATTAAAAATATAAAGGAAGTGGTTTATAATCCTTCTTACGAAGAATTATATGAAGATGAATTAGATGAAAATATAGAAGGATTTGAAAAAGGGTATTTAACAGAACTAGGAGCGGTTAATGTTATGACAGGTGTTTTTACGGGGCGTTCTCCTAAAGATAAATATATTGTAAAAGATGATGTAACTGAAAATACAATATGGTGGACTTCAGATACTGCTAAAAATGACAATAAACCAACTACGCAAAAAGTTTGGAACGAATTAAAAGAGACTACAACAAAACAACTTTCAGGAAAGAAATTATATGTTGTGGATTCTTTTTGCGGTGCCAATGAGAACTCACGTTTAAAGGTACGTTTTATTATGGAAGTGGCTTGGCAAGCACATTTTGTAAAAAATATGTTTATTCGTCCAACAGAAGAAGAATTAGCCAACTATGGTGAGCCAGATTTTATTTCATTAAATGCTTCTAAAACAACAAATCCAAACTGGAAAGAACAAGGTTTAAATTCTGAAAACTTTACTGTATTTAATTTAACCGAAAAAATGCAGTTAATTGGTGGTACTTGGTATGGTGGAGAAATGAAAAAAGGAATCTTCGCTATGATGAATTATTACTTGCCTCTTAACGGAATGGCAGCTATGCACTGTTCAGCGAACGTTGGTAAAGATGGTGATACAGCTATTTTCTTTGGTCTTTCAGGAACAGGAAAAACAACTTTATCAACAGATGCTAGCCGTCAGTTAATTGGTGATGATGAGCACGGATGGGATGATGAAGGTATATTTAATTTTGAGGGTGGATGCTATGCAAAAACAATCAATTTGGATAAAGATTCTGAACCAGAAATTTTTGCAGCAATTAAAAAGAATGCATTATTAGAAAATGTAACTGTTGATGCTAATGGTAAAATTGATTTTACTGATAATTCAGTAACCGAAAATACACGTGTTTCTTACCCAATTAATCATATTAAGAATATTGTAACTCCAGTTTCTAAAGCAGGTCCTGCTAAAAAAGTAATATTCTTATCTGCAGATGCATTTGGTGTATTACCTCCAGTTTCTAAATTAACACCCGCTCAAACTAAATATCATTTTTTATCAGGGTTTACAGCTAAGTTAGCGGGTACTGAACGTGGTATTACTGAACCAACTCCAACATTTTCAGCTTGTTTCGGTGCTGCTTTTCTTTCTCTTCACCCAACAAAATATGGTCAGGAATTAGTAAAAAAAATGGAAGCTAACGGAGCTGAAGCGTACTTAGTAAATACTGGGTGGAACGGAACAGGAAAACGTATTTCTATTAAAGATACAAGAGGAATTATAAATGCAATTCTTGATGGGTCTATTGAAAAAGCAGAGACTAAAATTATTCCAATTTTTAATTTAGAAGTGCCAACTTCTTTACCAGATGTTGATACTAGTATTTTAGATCCAAGAGATACATATAAAGATGCATCAGAATGGACAGCAAAAGCAATTAATTTAGCCGAGTTATTTATTAAAAACTTTGATAAATACACAGATAATGAAGAGGGAAAAGCTTTAGTTACAGCCGGACCTCAATTATAAATTATTCTTATAGTAGAATTGATAAAAAGTCTTCCAATCGGGAGACTTTTTGTTTTAAAAATTAAAAATATTGTATCTTTCAAAATTAATTAAAAGAAGATAGAATGAAAAGGATAAGTAACTCTTTAAAAACTTTTATAAAACTAGAAACAGCATCAAGTATCATACTTTTTGCAGTTTCAATTTTTGCAATTCTTTGGGCAAATTCATCCTATGGATACTTGTATGAAGAATTTTGGCATCATAAGTTTACTGTTGGGTTTGCAGATACAAACTTTCATTTATCAAAATCATTAATATTATGGATTAATGATGGGCTTATGGCAATCTTCTTTTTTGTTATTGGTTTAGAAGTGAAACGAGAAATTCTTGCTGGAGAATTAACTACATTAAGAAAAGCTTCACTTCCAATTTTTGCAGCAATAGGGGGAATGCTATTTCCTGTGCTTGTTTTTTTAATATTGAATCAAGGGAAATCTGGTATTGAAGGTTGGGGAATTCCAATGGCTACAGATATTGCTTTTACTTTAGGTATTTTAAAACTATTAGGAAAACGAGTTCCTTTAGGCTTAAAAATATTTTTAACGGCATTTGCTATTGTTGATGATATTGGTGCAGTATTGGTAATAGCAATATTTTATAGTTCAAATATTCAATGGGATTTAATAGGCTATGCAATGGTATTATTTGGGTTAGTAGCATTTTTAAGTTATAAGAGAATTTACTCTAAATATTTTTATTTTATAATAGGGTGTGTGGTTTGGTTACTGTTTTTAAAGTCGGGAATTCATCCTACAATTGCAGGAATTTTAATGGCATTTACGATTCCAATTCATACCAAAATTAATTTAAAAGAATATTATAATTCTGTTACTAAACAACTAACATTTTTAAAAGATACAAAACCAAATTCATCTAACTTGTTAAGTTCAGAGCAATTACATGCAATAGATAGTGTTGAAAGTATTACAGAAAAAGTGAATTCACCCCTTCAACATTTAGAGCATACTTTACATGGTTGGGTTTCTTATTTAATAATGCCAATATTTGCATTAGCAAATGCAGGTGTTGTAATAAGTTTTAGTGGTTTAGAAAGTACAAGCCATATAAGTTTAAATATAGCCTTAGCATTAGTGCTGGGAAATAGTTTAGGGATAATGTTACTTAGTTTTATAGGAATTAAATTGAAGCTAGCAGATTTGCCTAAAAATGTGAATTTCACTCAATTATTAGGAGTTAGTTTATTAGGTGGTCTTGGATTTACAATGTCTCTTTTTATTGCAAATTTAGCTTATGTTGATGAAGCTTTAATTGCAGCTTCAAAAATGGGTGTAATTATGGGGTCTTTAATAGCTGGTGTTTTAGGATATCTCGTATTACGTTTTTCATTAAAACCTAAAAAACAAAAAGCTTAAAACTTTTGGTTGTATTTATATTCAACAAACTTAAAATAGTTGTACAATTTATAGTTGACATCCAATCCATAGTCAATATTAAAATTGTAATCTATAGTATTTTCATAAATAGAACTATCGTATTTTAATGGGTTTTGAGCTCTAATATTCCATTCAGTAACATAAAATTTATTTTTTATTTCATAATAAGATTGTGAATAAAAATTATCAGGTTTTGCAATAGTTTGTAAATAGGATTCAAATCCTGGATCTATAATAATTATTTCATATTCTAAGCTGTCGTTGGTAATTTTTACAGCTTGTTCAGGAGGTCTAACATCTTTTGCTATAGTAGTTTTTGTTGTTGAAATACATCCAATAATGCAAAGTGTGATTGCTGTATAGAAAATTAAATTTTTCATAATTAGTTGCTTTTTAGGTTATTATAATCACAAAAATCATTCCGATTTTAAATTTTAAATTTTTTATTTTACCTTGTCATTTAATTTTATAGAAATGAATAAAATACGTTGTGCTTGGTGTGGAAATGACCCACTTTATATGGAATATCATGATACGGAATGGGGTGTTCCTGTTTATGATGATGATAAACTATTTGAATTTTTAACTTTAGAAACATTTCAAGCTGGTTTAAGCTGGATTACAATTCTTCGGAAAAGAGAAAATTTTAGAAAAGCTTTTGATAATTTTAATTATAAAGAAATTGCAAACTACAATGAAGCTAAGTTTGATGAGTTAATTCTAAATGCAGGGATCATTAGAAATAAATTAAAAATAAGAGCCACTATTTCAAATGCTGCTGCATTTATGGAAGTTCAAAAAGAATTTGGTTCTTTTTCAAACTATATTTGGAAATTCACTAACCAAAAACCAATCAAAAATAAATGGCAAGATTTAAATGGAGTTCCAGCTACAACGGAGCTTTCTGATATTGTGTCAAAAGATTTAAAAAAACGTGGATTTAAGTTCGTAGGTTCTACTGTAATTTATGCGCATATGCAAGCAACTGGAATGATTAATGATCATGTGAAAGACTGTTTTAGATATCATGAAGTTTAAAATTTTAAATTTCTTGAGATACTTTAAATATAGCTAGCTTTTTTATTAAAATAAACCGCTTTGAATTACTAAATTTGATGCTTAAAATAAATTAATGATAAAATGAAAATAAAATATTTTTTACCAATGCTGTTTACTGCAGTACTATTGTTTTCTTGTGGAAATAATAAAACTGAAGAAAATACAAAAAAAGAGAAAGCAACTGAATTTGAGTATGTTGTTGAACAATTTGCTGACATTAAGGTATTGCGATACCAAATTCCTGGTTTTGATGAGCTTTCATTAAAACAAAAACAATTAGTTTATTATTTATCACAAGCAGGTATGGCGGGTCGTGATATTATGTACGATCAAAACTATCGCTATAACTTAAAAATTAGACGTGCTTTAGAAAATGTTTATCAAAATTATGAAGGAGATAAAACTACTGAAGATTGGAAAAATTTTGAAACATATTTGAAACGTATTTGGTTTTCTAACGGTATTCACCATCATTATTCAAATGATAAATTTATTCCTGAATTTTCTAAAGAATATTTTGATACTTTATTAAGTGAAACTGCTACAGAGTTAACGGGAGAAGCATACGATGTTATTTTTAATGATGCTGATGCTAAAAAAGTAAACTTAGATGAAGATAAAGGATTAATTAATGGATCTGCCATTAATTTTTACGCTCCTAATGTTACGGCAGATGATGTAGATAAATTTTATGCTGCAAGAATTGACAGAACTGATGAGACTCCAATTGAGTATGGTTTAAATTCAAAATTAGTAAAAAATGATGATGGAACTTTAGAAGAAAAAGTTTGGAAAGTTGGTGGAATGTATGGTGAATCTATTGAGAAAATGGTGTCTTGGTTAGATAAAGCCGTTACAGTTGCTGAGAATGAAAAACAAGCGGAAGCCTTAAAATTATTAATTGAATACTACAAAACAGGAGATTTAGAAACTTGGGATAATTACAATATTGCTTGGGCAACAAGTACTGATGGAGATATTGATTATATTCATGGTTTTATTGAAGTTTATAATGACCCAAAAGCATTTAGAGGTTCATTTGAAGCTGTAGTTCAGATTAAAGATTTTGATATGTCTAAAAAAATGGCTGTTGTATCTGAAAATGCACAATGGTTTGAAGATAATTCAACATTATTTCCTGAGCATAAAAAGAAAAATGTTGTAGGTGTTTCCTACAAAACTGTTAATGTAGCTTCTGAGTCTGGAGATTCATCTCCTTCAACACCAATTGGGGTTAATTTACCAAATAATAACTGGATTCGTCAACATCATGGTTCAAAATCTGTGTCATTAGGAAATATAATTGATACTTATAACAATGCGGGTGGTACAGATAAATTAAAAGAGTTTGCTTTTGATGAAGCTGAAATTGAAGCTGAAATTGAATATGGGCAGTTAGCAGATAAATTACACACTTCTTTACACGAAGTTATTGGTCATGCAAGCGGACAAATAAATCCGGGTATAGGACAACCAAAAGAAACCTTAAAAAATTACTCTTCAACTTTAGAAGAAGCACGTGCAGATTTAGTAGGATTGTATTATTTGCCTTCTGAAAAGTTAGTGGAGATGGGAATTTCACCAAATGCAGTGGGAATTGGAAAAGCTGCATATGACGGTTATATTAGAAATGGATTAATGGTTCAACTTGTACGTTTAAATTTAGGGGATGATATTGAAGAAGCGCATATGAGAAATAGACAATTAGTTGCAGATTGGGCTTTTGAAAAAGGTAAAGCAGAAAATGTAATTGAAAAAGTTGTAAGAGACAATAAAACATATTTTGTAATTAGAGATTACGCAAAATTAAGAGTGTTGTTTGGTGAGTTGCTACGCGAAATACAAAGAATAAAATCAGAAGGAGATTTTGAAGCAGGAAAAGCTTTAGTTCAAACTTATGGTGTAAAAGTAGATCAAGCAATTCATAAAGAAGTTTTAGCTCGTAACAGTAAATTTAAATCAGCTCCTTATAGCGGATTTGTGAACCCGGTTTTAGTTCCAGAAACAGATGCAGAAGGAAATATTACAGATGTAAAAATTTCACAGCCAACTAGTTTTTCAGAACAAATGTTGGATTATGCAAAACGCTACACTACGTTACCTGATGTAAATTAGTAAAGATATTTTAAGTTGTTAAAGTCCGTTTCATTTATTTGGAACGGACTTTTTTTAATGTAATGAGAAGGTGATTAATGTGAAAATTGCAATTACTAAGAAAATTGCGATTATTACAATAAACGTATTTTTATAATATTTTCTATGAATTTTTATATCCTTCCTGTAACTCCAAATCATTGAAATAGTAAATGCAACTACAAAAAGTACGGCAAAAATTAGTTGTCCTTTGCTAAACATATAAATGTGTATATTTAACATCAAAAATACATAATTTTTAGGATGAAATAAGAATAATTTATTAAACGAGCATGTTAAACTTTTTTTACCCAATGGAATCATTAATAGCGAAAAGCATGTGGCTATAATAAATAATAAATATTAACACATGAAAAACGCATTAATTATAGGAGCAACTTCAGGAATAGGAAAGGAATTAGCAAAATTATTAGTAGTGGGTAATTATAATGTTGTTATCACTGGAAGAAGAGAAAAATTACTGCAAGAAATTAAAGAAACCAATCCAGAAAAATACATTGTAAAAGTACATGATGTTACTAATTTAGATTCTTGTGAAACGCTTTTTCTGGAACTAAAGAAGGAGTTAAAAACTATTGATTTAATTGTTTATAGTTCAGGTGTTGGAGATCCAAATTATAAATTAGAGTGGGAAAAAGAATTGCCAACATTACAAACTAATATTATAGCAGCTACTAAAATTTATGGATTAGCGTATAATTTTTTTAGGAAACAAGGATATGGGCATTTGGTTGGTATTTCATCAATAGCTTCCATTCGTGGAAATAGACATGTACCAGCTTATTTTGCTTCAAAAGCATTTCAAGCAAATTATTTAGAATCGCTTTGGTTGAAAGGGAAAAGGAGTAAAGCAAAAATTGTGGTTACAGATATTCAGCCAGGATTTGTTGATACTTCAATGGCCATTGGGAAAACATTTTGGATGTCAACAACCGAAAAAGCAACCAAACAAATATATTCAGCCATAAAAATGAAAAAGAAAAAAGCACATATAACAAAACGTTGGAGGTTGGTTGCACTACTTTTAAAAGTTATTCCATCATCATTACTATATAAATTTTTATAGATTTAATTAACTAAAATATTAAAATGACAAATAAATTAAAAGCAGTACAAGAATTTATGGAAGTTTTTGAATTAGGTTATCAAAAACAACCAACTACTTATATTCCAGCTTCCAAAATTCAATTGCGTTTTGATTTAATGGCTGAAGAAAATGAAGAATATTTAGAGGCAGCAAAAAATAATGATATTGTTGAAGTTGCAGATGCTCTTGGAGATATGTTATATATATTGTGTGGTACTATTTTAGAGCACGGAATGCAATATAAAATTGAAGAAATATTTAATGAAATACAACGTAGTAATATGAGTAAATTAGGGGCTGATGGGAAACCAATTTATAGAGAAGATGGTAAAGTTTTAAAAGGGCCTAATTATTTTAAACCCAATATTTCAGAAATTTTAAATGAGAAATCTTAACATATTTTTAAGGTATATTAAATTCAAAAATGTGTTATTTTTATAAAATATTAGAATTTTCTAATAAACAAAATTAATTAACCAAATAAAAATATGAAAAGTACAATTAAAAAAACGATGCTCTATTCTTCAATAGTTGCATTATCTATGTTGATTTCTTGTAAAAGCGAGAAGCAAGCAGAAGAAAGAATTCCAGGAATTATAGTTGAAAATATGGATAATTCTGTTAAACCATCGGACGATTTCTTTAGATATGTAAATGGGACTTGGTTAGATAAAACCGAAATACCAGCTGATAGAACTTCTTGGGGAGCGTTTAATGAATTAAGAAAAAAAACAGATGCAGATGTTCTAACCATCTTAAATGAAGCAATAGCTCAGGATAATTTCCCTAAGTTAAAAGATGCTGAGGGAAATTTAACCTTAGAGTCTGATCAAAAGAAAGCTGTAAATTTTTATGAAACTATTATGGATACTGTGGCAAGAGAAGCACAAGGAATTGAGCCTGTTAAACCATTTTTAGCGAAAATTGATGCGATAACTAATATTGCAGATTTACAAACTTTATTAATAGAAATGGCACCTTATGGAGGAGCTGGTTTTTTTGATTTTTCAGTTTTTAACGATTTAAAAGATAGCAAAATGAATGCAGGATATGTTTCACCTGCAGGTCTTGGATTATCACGTGACTATTATGTTGATCAGGATGATGATACAAAAGAGAAACGTACAAAATACATTGCTCATATTGCAAGAATGTTGCAATTTTTTGGAGACTCAGAAGAGGTTGCCCTAGAAAATGCAGATAAAGTATTTCAATACGAATATGATTTAGCGGAGCCACGATTTACAAAAGAAGAATCTAGAGATACTAGAAAATTGTACAATCCAAAAACAATTGCTGAACTTTCAGAGATTACACCTTCAATTAATTGGGGAACTTATTTTAAAGGAATTGGAATAAATAATTTAGATAGAGTTATTGTAATGCAACCGAACTATATGGTGGCGGTTGAGAAAATTTTAACATCAAGTTCAATTGATGATGTAAAATTATATTTACGTTGGACTGCAATTGATAGGGCGGCAGGGATGTTAAATAATGAACTTGATGTTGCTAATTGGGAATTTTACAGTAAAGAATTACAAGGAGCAAAACAACAAAGACCAAGAGATGAAAGAGCTTTAGGGTCTCTAAATGGTGCAATTGGAGAAGCTTTAGGTAAATTGTATGTTGATAAGAAATTTCCGCCAGAAGCAAAAGCAAAAGCAGAAGAAATGATTGCGAATGTAATGCTTGGAATGGAAAAAAGAATAAATGCATTAGAATGGATGAGTGCTGACACCAAGCTAAAAGCATTGGAAAAATTAACCAAAATGACGGTTAAAATTGCATATCCAGATAAATGGAAAGATTATGCTTCTTTAGATGTAAAAGGATTAAAAGATGGTGGCTCATATTTCCAAAATTCAGTAAATATTTCTAAATGGGGATTTGAAGAAAACATTCGTAAATTAGGGAAGCCTGTTGATAGATCTGAATGGGGAATGGCACCACAAATTGTAAATGCTTATTTTAACCCAGTAAATAATGAAATTGTTTTTCCAGCAGCAATTTTACAACCTCCATTTTATAATTACCAAGCTGATGAAGCTGTAAATTATGGAGGAATTGGGGCTGTAATTGGACATGAAGTTTCTCATTGTTTTGATGATTCAGGAGCAAGATTTGATGCTGATGGTAATTTGAAAAATTGGTGGACTGATGAAGATTCAGAAAAGTTTGCTGTGTTGGGGAAAAAATTAGTAGATCAATACAGTGCTGTAGAAGCTTTAGAAGGTGTTAATTTAAATGGTGAATTTACGCTTGGTGAAAACATTGGAGATTTAGGAGGTGTTAATGCAGCTTATGATGGATTGCAAATTTTTTATAAAAAGAATGGTAGACCAGAAGATATTGATGGGTTTAATGCCGAACAACGTTTTTATATGTCTTGGGGAACAATTTGGAGAACTAAAATGAGAGATGATGCAATGAAAAATTTAATTAAAACAGATCCACATTCACCAGGAATGTATAGAGCGTATATGCCTTTACAAAATGTTGATGCTTTTTACACAGCATTTAATATAGTTGAAGGAGATGAAATGTATTTGAAGCCTGAAGATAGAGTTAAAATTTGGTAAATTTATAGAGAAATACAATAAAAAAGGAGCTTTTAAAGCTCCTTTTTTATTAAATCAAGGTTATAAAAACCACCTTTATTTTCTTTTCTATTTTTTGAAAATTGGGTAATTAAATATGCCGTAGTTATTAAATTTCTTAATTCACATAAATCGGTTGAAAGTTCAGAATGGTCATATAACCGTTTATTATCTTCATATAAATTAAGTAATCTTTTTTCAGCACGTAAAATTCGTTCATTTGAGCGTACAATACCTACATAATTACTCATAATGGTTTTTACTTCATTTCTGTCATGAGTAATTAAAATTTTCTCCATATTTTTTACAACGCCACTATCATTCCATTCTGGAACATTAACAGGAAATTTAATTTTGTGAAATCGTTTTGTTAAATTTTCAAAAGCATTATGTGAAAAAACAATTCCTTCTAATAATGAATTTGAAGCTAATCTATTTGCTCCATGTAATCCAGAACGCGTAACTTCACCGCTTGCATATAAATTTTTAATAGAAGTCTTAGCTTTTTTGTTAATGTTTACACCGCCACAAATATAATGTTGGGCAGGACAAACAGGAATATAATCTTTACGAATATCAATTCCCAATGTTAAACATTTTTCGGTAATATTTGGAAAATGTTTTTTAAAAGAATCATAATCAAGGTGTGTGCAATCTAAATAAACATTAGGTGTTCCGCTTTTTTTAAGTTCATTATCAATAGCTCTAGCAACAATATCTCGTGAAGCTAATTCTTCGCGATCGTCATATTTCTTCATAAAACGGATGCCATTATAGTCTCTTAAAATAGCACCTTCACCACGCACAGCTTCTGATATTAAAAATGCAGGATATTCACCAGGATTGAACAAAGCAGTAGGATGAAATTGGATAAACTCAACATCAGAAATTTCAGCTTTTGCTCTATATGCCATTGCAATACCATCACCTGTTGCAATAATTGGGTTGGTAGTTGTGTTATAAACTTGTCCGTTTCCACCAGTTGCCAACATAGTAACTTTAGCCGAAAAGGTTTTTACTTTATTTTTTTTCTCATCCAAAACATAAGCTCCAAAGCAAGTTGTTTTTTCTTTTCTAGTAATTCTTTTTTTTGTGACTTGATGCTCTGTTATTAAATCAATAGCGTAGTGGTAGGTTAAAAAAGTAATATTTTTAGCTTTCTCAATTTGTTCAATAAGTGCTCTTTCAATTTCAGCACCAGTAATATCTTTATGATGTAAAACTCTATCTTGCGAATGCCCACCTTCTCTACCTAAGGAATAATTTCCATCCTTATTTTTATCAAAATTTGTTCCCCAATCAATTAATTCTTGTAATCGAATTGGAGCATCCTCAACTACCATTTTTACCACATCTTCATCACAAATACCATCTCCCGCAATTAATGTATCTTGTATATGTTGTTCAAAAGAATCTACTGTTTTATTCCATACTGTTGAAATTCCTCCTTGAGCATACTTAGTATTACACTCGTTCTTTTCATTTTTGGTAACAATAGTTATGGTTGCATCTTTAAAATAAGTAGCTGTTTTTAATGCAAAAGATAAACCAGCAATTCCAGAACCAATTATTAAAAAATCTGTTTGGTGTATTTTTTTTTCAGCATTCATTTAAAAATAGTATTATTTAGAAAGTTCTAGCATTCTTTCAATTGAAACCAATGCTTTTTTACTTAATTCAGCTTCAACATTAACTTCTGGAAGCTCATGTTTTAAACACAAATACAATTTTTTCATGGTATTCATTTTCATATAAAAACACTCGCTGCAATTACAATTATCATCTTCTACCGGAGCAGGAATTAGTATTTTACCGGGAGATTCTTGCTTCATTTTGTGTAAAATACCAACTTCAGTAGCAACAATAAATGTTTTAGCTGTACTTGTTTTTACATAATTTAATAAACCTGAAGTTGAGCCAACATATTTGGCAACTTTTAATAAATGTGCTTCAGATTCAGGATGTGCAATAATTACGGCATCAGGATTTTCAGCGTATAACTTTAATATTTTTTCAATTGAAAAAGCTTCATGAACCATGCAAGCACCATCCCAAAGTAGCATATCTCTTCCCGTTTTTTTAATTAACCATGCTCCTAAATTTCTATCGGGTGCAAAAATTATAGGTTGATCTTTTGGTATAGAGTTTATAATTTTTTCAGCATTTGATGAGGTGCAAACAATATCTGTTAATGCTTTAATTTCTGCGGAAGTATTCACGTATGAAACCACTAAATGATTTGGATGTTTTTTCTTGAAAGCAGCAAAATCAGCTGGCGGACATGAATCAGCTAAGGAACAACCAGCTTTTAAATCTGGAAGCAATACTTTTTTTGAAGGATTTAGTATTTTAGCTGTTTCTGCCATAAAGTGTACACCTGCAAAAACAATAATATCAGCATCTGTAGTTGCTGCTTTTTGAGCTAAGGCTAAACTATCTCCAACAAAATCAGCAATATCTTGAATAGCATCTTCTTGATAATAATGGGCTAAAATAATGGCATTTTTCTTTTTTCGTAACTTTTTTATTTCTTTAATAAAATCAATGCTTTTAGGTGGTTCTATATCTAAAAATCCATTTTTTTGTAGATTTATTTTAGCTTTTTCAAGTGTAGTCATATGTGTTATTTATGGTATTAAGACCAAATAATATGCCAAACAATCGGATAAAAATCCGATTGTTTTAGCTATTGCAATGTATAAAAATTTAAAGTATTAATCAAAACATTTTGATTTATTGAACTTTAACTCTCCAGCCAAATTTGTCTTCAGCTATGTTTTTTTGAATATCTGTAATTCCCTTTTTTATAAAAGAAGCATAACTATTTTCAACTTTAGGTAATTCAAAACTTTCACCTTTATTTGAAAAACCACTAATAGGGCTTATTACTGCAGCGGTTCCAGCTCCAAACATTTCCAATAATTCTCCTTTACGAGCAGCTTCAACTATTTCTGTTACTCTAACTGGTCTAACTTCAACTTTAATACCTTTGTCTTCTGCGAATTGAATGATACTTTTACGAGTAACACCATCTAAAATACGTTCACTGGTTGGTGCAGTTAGTAATGTATCATTTACTCTAAAAAATACATTCATAACACCAGCCTCTTCTAAGAATTCGTGTTTGTTAGCATCTGTCCAAACAACTTGTTGAAAGCCTTCTTGATTTGCTAATTTTGTTGGATAAAAAGAACCTGCATAGTTACCGGCTGCTTTTGCAAATCCAACTCCACCGTCTGCCGATCTACTATATTTATCTGCAAAAACTACTCTTACTTCTCCTGAATAATAGGATTGAACAGGTGAGCAAATAATCATGAACTTGTACTTATTTGATGAAGATGCTGAAACGCAATTTTCTGTAGCAATAATAAAAGGTCTAATATAAAGGGCACTATCGGCTCCTTTTTTTACCCAATCTTTATCCATTTTTAATAAAGTAGTTAAACCTTCAAAGAAATAATCTTTTGGAAATGCAGGCATATCTAGTCTTTCAGCAGATATGTTTATACGTTTTTGGTTTTCGTCGGGTCTAAATAACCATAAATCATCATTATCATCTTTATAGGCTTTCATTCCTTCAAAAACCGCTTGTCCGTAGTGAAATACTTTTGCAGAAGGATCAAATAAAAGTGGTTGATATGGTCTAATTCTTGGAGTTCCCCATTCGCCATTTTCAAAATCACATTCAAACATATGGTCAGTAAAAATTTGACCAAATTTTAAGTTGCTAAAATCAACATTTGAAATTTTCGATTTTTCAATTTTTTCTATATGTAAAGCCATAGTTAATCTAAATTTAATTTGAGTAAAATTAGGTATTTTTTTTTAGTTTTTAATTTTAATTTTTTGAAGGCTCATGCCTTATTTTTAATATATTTGATTAAAAATATTGATAAAGATAATTGTGATAAAATAAAATTGCAGAATTAACAGAAATTAGGCTATTTATTTTGTTTTTTTGTAAAAATCAGCATCAAAAAATAAGTTTAATTTTACTGAAAATCACTGTTTTGTGCCTATTTTTGGTTAAGAAATTTAAATTCTAAACTTGGAAAGAAAAATAATTATTACTGAAGATGGTTCTTCAACCATTTATTTACCCAAATTGGAAGAGCATTATCATTCGGTTCATGGAGCCATACAAGAAGCAAAACATGTGTTTATTAACAGTGGTTTGTCACTTTTTTCTGATAAAGAAATTTCAATTTTAGAAATTGGTTTTGGCACAGGATTAAATAGTTTTATCACATTTTTAGAAGCTCAGAAATTAAATTTAACAGTTGATTATGTTGGAATTGAAGCATATCCTGTTGTCTCAGAAGAAATTAGAAAATTAAATTATGTTTCAGAGTTAGATGCTATAGAGTTTAGCGGTGCTTTTGTAAAAATGCATCAGCAAGAATGGGAAATAAAAAAGAAGATTTCAGATAGCTTTTCTTTAACAAAACGCAAGCAGTTTTTTAGTGAGATTAATGATAAGAATGCTTTTAATTTAATTTATTTTGATGCTTTTGGAGCGCAAGTTCAACCTGAATTATGGACAGAAGCTATTTTTAAATTAATGTATTTAGCATTGAAAAAAGATGGAATTTTAGTAACTTACAGTGCCAAAGGAAGTGTAAGAAGAGCAATGCAGTCGGTTGGGTTTATTGTTGAAAGATTGGCTGGCCCACCTGGAAAGCGTGAAATGTTAAGAGGAAAAAAATAAATTTATTAAAAGGGATATTATGGAACAACAACGATTTAAAAAGCGTAAAAAACCAAATTATAAAAGAGGTCTAATTTTGGTTCTTTTTTTAGCTGTTATTTTATATTTATGGATGAATGCTGAAGGTTTGATAACTAGTTTTTTTGGAGTAAAAGAATAATTTATTTTCTGAAATTTCTACCTTTCCACTCGTAGTTTTTGAACAGTAAAAAAAATGCTGTAAAAACTATAAAAAAAGGATATACTAAGCTAGTAACTGTATAGTGTTTTAGTGGGTGTTGATTACTCAGGAAAGTAGCAGTTTTTGAAATTAAAATAAAATCAGAAACTAATTTTTGAACAAAAATAACAAACAAGTATTTCCATAATATTGGATTTAAAATTGTGGCAATTATTCCCATAATTAATACAAAATTCATTGTAAAAACTGTAAGCCCTATAAATTTTGAAAAATTACTTTTATAAGCAGTAGATTTAGATGCCCATCTAATTTGTTGATTAAAAAAAGAATTCAAACTATTTTCTGAGTTTGTTAGCACAATAGCTTCTTTAGATTTTAAGTAACAAGTTTTATTTGGGAATGCTGAATTTATTTTTTCCAATAAAAAAACATCATCACCACTGGCTATCATTGAATTTCCTTCAAATCCTTTAACTTCAAAAAAAGTTTCTTTTTTATAGCACAAATTGGCTCCATTACACATAAATGGTTTTTTTAATCCAAAACCGCCAATTGTACTTCCAATTAAACTGGTAAAATTCAAATTTTGAAAGTGATAAAGAAAAGAGTTTTGTGCTTTAAATTTTACGGGTGCACATATAAGTAAAGGCTGTTTTTCTTCAATGTGTTGGTTAAATAGTTGTAGCCAAAGAGTTGGAACATTACAATCGGCATCAGTGGTAACAATCCACTCAAATTTCGACTGTTTTATAGCCAAAGTAATAGCGTCTTTTTTTGGTGATTTTGTGCTTTTTATAGAATGAATTAAAGAGAAATCCATATTTGGGTTTTGACGCACAAAATCTTCAATAATTTGCTTATAATCATCATTAGATTCATCATTTATTAGCAATATTTCAAATAAATTAACTGGGTATTTAATGGCTGAGAGTGAATTTAATAATGAAGGTAAATTATGAGCTTCATTTCTGAATGGAATTACAATTGAAAAGGTGTTTTTAGGTGCAGTATTTTTATTTTGAATATCTTCAATGTTATCAAAACCAAAGATTAAAGTTATAATTAATATAAAATAGATGATTGATATGAAAATTGAAATATAAATCATTCGTTGTCTATCAATTTAAAATTCAGGACAAAGATACTTCCTAATAAGGCAGGAAGCACGAAATTTAATAACCACATTATAGTTGTAATTGTAACAATTGTGAGTTCATTTAGTTCAATTAAGCTAAAAATTAAAACTGCAATAGAACCTTTAATAACCCAATCAAAAATAGTTAAACTTGGGAT
>NZ_JBFFOE010000026.1:0-32293 GCF_041562875.1 Lutibacter sp.
GTTAGAAATTTAGCTATTTTAGAGCCAAATACAGCTTTTACTGTGAGCGAATGGACAATTTATTCTGATGTTTCAAATAGTTTAATTACAAATCCAAATTCACCACAAAACGCACCAAATGATTTTAATCCTAGAATACGATAAATAGTAAAATTTTAACGAACGTTGGTGTTCAGTTAAACCTTAATACCAACGTTTTTTATTTTTTTTAGAACCTGCTGATTTTCTATTTTTCTTAGGCCCGTTTTCTTTATTTATGAAAACTTCAGGTTTAGCATTTGGATCTAATGGATAAGGATGTTCCTTTTCAACGGGAATCTTTGTATCTATTAATTTCTGGATAGAATCAATATATGTTTTTTCATCTGCAGCACAAAAAGAATAGGAGTTTCCTGTTAAACCAGCTCTACCAGTTCTACCAATTCTATGAATATAAGTTTCAGGAATATTAGGAATGTCAAAATTTATAACAGCATCTAAGTTGCTAATATCAATTCCTCGTGAAGCAACATCTGTAGCAATTAAAATATTAATTTCTTTATCTTTAAATTTATTGAGGGCAGTTTCTCTATCTTTTTGTAATTTATCTCCATGAATACTATCTACTTTATATCCATTTTTACGTAGCATTTTTTCCAACTTATCAACGCCAAATTTTGTTCGTCTAAAAATAAGAATGTCTCCTTTTATTGTATTTCTTAACAAGTGTAAACACAATTCCATTTTTTTAGTTTTAGGAACATAATACAAAGCTTGATTTACAGTTTCAGCGGTAGAAGATTTTGGAGTTACATCAATAGTTTCAGGATTATTTAATATTGTATTTGCTAATGCTACTACTTTTGCAGGCATTGTTGCTGAAAATAATAATATTTGCTTGGTTTTAGGGCATAAACGCTCTATTTTCTTAATGTCATCAATAAATCCCATATCTAACATTAAATCGGCTTCATCTAAAACCAACGTTTCAATAAAGCTCAAATTCACACATTCTTGTTTGTGTAAATCTAATAACCTACCAGGGGTTGCAATTAAAATATCCACTCCTTTTTTTAAGACATCTTTCTGAGGTTCTATGGAAGCACCTCCAAATAAAACAGTAGTTTTTAAATTAGTGTATTTACCATAAGTTTTAAAGCTTTCTTCAATTTGAATGGCTAATTCACGAGTTGGGCTTACTACTAAAGCTCTTATTTTCTTTGCTTTTTTTCCGGCATCTTGTTTATCAAATAATAATTGTAAAATAGGTAATGCAAAAGCAGCTGTTTTTCCAGTTCCTGTTTGAGCAGAAGCAATTACATCTTTTTTAGCTAAAACTAAAGGAATCGTTTGTTCTTGAACAGGTGTGGCTATCTCGTAGTTCTTTTCTGAAATAGCTCTTAAAATAGGTTTGTTTAACTGTAAGTCTTTAAATTGCATGTGTTATGTTTAAAACAAGATTTTTGCAAAGATACAGGAAAAGGATTGTATAATTTTTAAAATCAATTTTCTGCTTTTTCGATTTTCCTAAATAAGCATCAATTATTTCAAACATTTACGAAAATTCTGTTTCTTTTTTGTTCTGAAATAAGGGGGTAGGTTATAAAAATTTAAATGAAGTTATATAATTTTTTCAATTTCACATAAAAAAAGCACCTTTAAAAAGATGCTTTTTTTATGTTTAATTTTAACGAAATTACTCTCCGTGTAACCAAGCTTTTTTAGCTGTTAATTGTTCTTCAGTTTCTTCATGCTCTTCATCAAGAATACAACAATCAACTGGACAAACAGAAGCACATTGAGGTTCATCATGGAAACCTTTACACTCAGTGCATTTATCAGTTACAATAAAATAAAATTCATCAGATTTTGCTTCGTGCATTTCATTTGCATCTACTTCTTCACCACTAGGTGTAGTTACAGTACCACTTAATGAAGTTCCATCTGCATACGCCCATTCTGAATCTGGTTCGTATATTGCATTGTTTGGACATTCCGAAATACATGCATCACAGTTAATGCATTCGTCTGTTATTCTAATAGCCATATTTGTTAATTTTAATTATTGATTATTAATGAACAAAATTAAATAATTTTAAACAATTTTATGTGACAAAAGTCATTTAGTATTCTAAAAAGTAAATATAAATTTGACGCTAAATAATTTTGTGTAGAATTATTTGTATAAATTTAAATAAATTTTTTTAATTATCATATATTATGATCACAACTAAAGAAAAACTCCAACCAGAAGTAATCGATTCCGTTGTTATAAGATTTGTTGGCGATTCAGGTGATGGAATGCAATTAACAGGAACACAATTTTCTGACACTTCTGCAATGTTTGGTAATGATATAGCCACATTCCCTAACTATCCTTCAGAAATTAGAGCTCCTCAAGGAAGTTTATATGGAGTTTCTGGATTTCAAGTCCATATAGGTAGTGTTGAAATAAGTACCCCTGGTGATAGTTTAGATTTATTGGTAGCAATGAATCCTGCAGGTTTGAAAACTAACTTATATGCTTTAAAACCTGGACACACAATTATTGTTGATACAAATTCTTTCTCAAAAAAGAATTTAGAAAAAGCTGAATATACTTCAAATCCATTAGATGATAACAGTCTTGAAAACTATAGAGTTATTCAAGTTGATATGACTTCTTTAACAAAAGAAGCATTAAAAGAAGTTGAAGGTTTGGATAATAAATCTATAACTCGAAGCAAAAACATGTTTGCCCTTGGGATGGTTTATTGGATGTATGGAAGAGATAAAATGCATACGATAGATTTTTTTAATAAAAAGTTTAAAACGAAACCAAATTTAATTGAAGCAAACACAAGAGTATTAAATGCTGGATACTTTTTTGCAGAAACATTAGAATTGATTCCTAATTCATATACAATTTCACCTGCAAAAATGAACGCAGGAACCTATAGAGTTATTATGGGTAACACTGCAACAGCATGGGGGTTTTTAGCGGCAGCTGAAAAATCTGGATTAGAATTATTTTTAGGTTCATATCCAATTACTCCAGCTACAGACATTTTACACGAATTGGTTAAACATAAACATTTCGGAGTAAAAGCTTTTCAAGCTGAAGATGAAATTGCAGGAATTGCATCTGCTATTGGAGCTTCATTTGCTGGAGATTTAGCTATTACTACAACTTCAGGTCCTGGGTTAGCTTTAAAAGGGGAAGCTTTAGGTTTAGCTATGATTATGGAATTACCTTTGGTTGTTGTAAATGTTCAACGTGGAGGTCCTTCAACAGGTTTGCCAACAAAAACTGAACAATCAGATTTATTACAAGCAATGTATGGTAGAAACGGTGAAAGTCCTGTAATTGTTATTGCAGCAAGTACACCTGCAGACTGTTTTAGATTTGCATTTGAAGCTTCTAAATTGGCTTTAGAACATATGACACCAGTAATTTTATTAACGGATGGTTATATTGCAAATGGATCGGCACCATGGAAAATACAAAGTGTTGATGATTTACCTGAAATTAAACATAGACAAACTAAAGAAGTTGTTGAAAACTGGCATCCTTATAATAGAGATGAAAAAACATTGGCTCGTGATTGGGCAATTCCAGGAACAGCAGGTTTAGAGCATAGAGTAGGGGGATTAGAAAAAGATAGTCTTACAGGTAATGTTTCTCAAGCTCCTGAAAATCATGAAATAATGACGAGGACAAGAGCAGAAAAAATTGAAAGAGTAAAAAATTATATTCCAGAGATTAAAACAGAATTTGCAGACTCAGGAGATTTATTAGTAATTGGTTGGGGAGGAACTTATGGTTCTTTACATTCAGCAGTGAAGCAAATAAATGAAGAAGGTTATACAAAAATTGGTTTTGCACATTTCAATTATATCAATCCGCTTCCAAAAAACACGGAAGAATTATTAAAAAGATTCAAAAAAATTATTGTTTGTGAATTAAACGATGGACAGTTTGCTAAAATTTTAAGAATTAATTTTGAAGGATTTAAGTTTTATCAAAAAAATAAAATCCAAGGATTACCTTTTGGAAACAATGAACTAATAGAAGAATTTAAAAAATTAGTAGACTAGTTATGGAAGCAACTACAGAACAAAAATATACATTTAAAGATTTTACAAGCGATCAAGAAGTAAGATGGTGTCCAGGTTGTGATGACTACGTAATTTTACGTTCAATGCAAAAAGCACTTCCAGAAATGGGAGTTAAAAGAGAGAATGTTGTATTTGTATCAGGAATTGGATGTTCATCTCGTTTTCCGTATTATATGAATACTTATGGGATGCATACTATTCATGGTAGAGCACCAGGAATTGCTTCAGGAGTAAAATTAGCCAATCCTAATTTAAGTGTTTGGATTGCAACAGGAGATGGAGATGCAATGGCTATTGGAGGTAACCACTTTATTCATGTATTACGTAGAAATATAGATTTAAATATTATTCTATTTAACAATGAAATTTATGGTTTAACAAAAGGTCAATTCTCTCCAACTTCATTAGTTGGTCAAAAAACTAAATCTTCTCCTTATGGGAATACACAACCACCATTCACACCAGGAGAATTAGCATTAGGAGCTGGAGCACGTTTCTTTGGAAGAATTGGAGGTAATGTACCTAAAGATATTACACAAATTTTAATTGATGCCCATAAGTTTAAGGGAACATCACTTGTTGAAGTTTTACAAAATTGTGTAATTTTTAATGATGGTTGTTATAATTACATCACAGATAAAAACGTAAAAGAAGATAAACAAATTTTCTTAGAGCATGGAAAACCAATGATTTTTGGTAAAAATCGTGATAAAGGTTTGGTGCTTAACAAATTGAAATTAGAAGTTGTTACAATAGGTGAAAATGGTATTACGCAAGAAGATCTTTTAGTACATGATGCTAAAGAAAAAGACCCAACTATGCACCAAATGTTGGTAAGATTAGAATATCCAGTCGCAACAGGAATTATTAGAAGTTTTGATGATGTTACCCTAGAAGAACGTGAAGATGCTTTAACAAAACAAGTAAAAGCAAATTCAAAATTCAAAAAAACAGATGATTTGTTTTTCTCAGGAGAAACATATGAAGTTAAGTAATAATTATTACAAAAACACCTGACTTTAGTCAGGTTTTTTTTTGTTGCATTTATTTACTTTTGTTCATTAATAATAATATTTAAAAGTACTAGAAAGAATTATTTAATCTACTACTTTTATAGGCTAATAAAAAAGTGTATAAAAAATGGGATCAGAAGCCATTATTGTATTTTTACTTGCAGGAGTTATTTTAGTTGCAGGCGCAAATTTTTTATCAAATTTAATTTCACATAAATCAGACAATCCACAAAAGCGAGAGCCTTATGAAAGTGGTATGACAACAATTGGCCCAACTTGGGTTCAATTTAAAGTTGGTTACTACTTATTTGCAATTTTGTTCTTAATTTTTGATGTAGAAGTTGCGTTTTTAATTCCTTGGGCAGTTGTGTTTAAAGGTGTTGGAGCAGTTGCTTTTATTGAAATTATGATATTTCTTGTCATATTAGGTTTGGGATTATTATACGCTTGGAAAAAAGGAGCATTAAAATGGGAGTAGATAAAAAACGATTTATAAGTCAGTTGGAACCTAATATGAAAGTTCCAGAAATACCAGCTGATTTTCCGGGAAAAGTAATTCCCGCTGGAAATGGAGCAAACGTAATAGTTACTTCATTAGATAAAATAATTAACTGGGGTAGATCAAATTCGCTTTGGTCTCTTTATTTTGGTACCAGTTGTTGTGCAATTGAAATGATGCAAACAGGAGCTGCGCGTCACGATTATTCAAGATTTGGATTTGAAGTTGCACGGCCTTCCCCAAGACAAGCCGATTTAATTATTATAGCAGGAACCATTGTAAATAAAATGGCACCAGTTTTACGTCGTTTATACGATCAAATGGCTGAGCCTAAATACGTTATTGCTATGGGTGCTTGTGCTATATCAGGTGGTCCGTTTTATTATAATTCATATTCTGTTGTAAAAGGTGCAGATCATGTGATTCCTGTGGATGTTTACGTTCCAGGTTGCCCTCCACGTCCAGAAGCTCTGTTAGAAGGTATGCTAATGCTTCAAGAAAAAATTAGAACTGAAAACATGAAGCATAAAGTAAATCCAATTGATGGATTTGATGAAGGACTTTAAAATTGAACTTATGACTAACGAAGCATTACAAAATTTAATAAGCAGTTGGATTCCTGAATTGGAATTCACTGAAGAAGGCTCTCAGTTCTTAAATATAACTGTTCAACCAGAACAATTGCACCAACTAATGTCTCAATTAAAAACAAATAGTGAAACTAATTTTGATTATTTGTTTTGCGTAAGCGGTATTGATTGGGGAAAAGAATTAGGTGTTGTATACCATATAGAATCTACTACTCACAGACACATTATTGTAGTAAAAGTAAAAACCGAAGATAGAGAAAATCCAACATTTGATACGGTTTCTGACATTTGGCTTACTGCAGATTTTCACGAGCGTGAAGTGTTTGATTTCTTTGGAATAATATTCAGCAATCATCCAAATTTAAAAAGACTCTTTTTAACTGAAGACTGGGATGGATTTCCACTAAGAAAAGATTATGTAGATGAAATTAATATGGTTATCAAATAAGTAATTATGGATACAAATATTGCAATAAATAACTTAAAATCTGAAGATTATTTCATTAATATGGGACCTCAACACCCTGCAACGCATGGTGTTTTACGTTTATTATTAACCATAGATGGTGAAATTATTAAAAAAGTTGAACCAGATTTAGGATATATTCACCGTTCTATCGAAAAAATGTGTGAACGAGATAGCTATCAGCAAATAGTTCATTTAACGGATAGAATGGATTATTTATCATCACACATTAATAATGAAGCTGTTTGTTTAACCGTTGAAAACGCACTTGAAATTGAAGTTCCAGAACGTGTTAAAGTAATAAGAACCATTATTGGTGAATTAACTCGTTTAGCGTCTCATCAATTATGGTGGGGTGTTATGGGAATGGATGTTGGTGCATTAACAACTTATTTCTTAGGATTTAGAGATCGTGAATTAATTAACGATATTTTTGAAGAAACTTGTGGTGCTCGTTTAACAATGAACTACAATATTCCTGGTGGACTAATGTTTGATATTCATCCAAATTTTGTAAAAAGAACAAAGGATTTTATTGCTCATTTTAAAACAAAATTACCTGAATACGATAAACTTTTAACTGGAAATGTAATTTTTCAAAAAAGGATGAAAGGTGTTGGTATTTTATCAAAAGAAGATGCCATTTCATTTGGAGCATCAGGTCCTGTTGGACGTGGCTCAGGTTATTCTTGTGATGTTAGAAAATACCATCCATATAGTGCTTTAGATAAAGTTACATTTAAAGAAGCATTAAGAACTGAAGGAGATAGTTTAGCTCGTTATGAAGTTAGAATTCAAGAAATGTGGGAATCAATGTCTATCATTGAACAATTAATTGATAACATTCCTGAAGGAGACCATCAAGTTGCTACAAATGCTGTAATTAAATTACCAAAAGGAGAATTTTATCAAAAAGTTGAAACTGCCAGAGGTGAATTAGGAGTGTATGTTGTAAGTACTGGAACTAAAAATCCGTATCGTCTTAAATTCCGTTCTCCAGGTTTTTCAAATATATCATTGCTAAATCATATTGCAGTAGGTGGTAAAATTGGAGATTTAGTTGCGTCAATGGCAACTTTAGATATTGTAGTACCAGATATAGACCGTTAAAAATAACACAATGAATATATCATTAAATATAACAAAAACCATTCAAGACTTACTTGTAGGCATGATGTCTGAAGGTGTAGCAAGCATTGTAACAATGGTTATTATTGCTTTAATTTATTTAGCCATTTTTGCAGTTGCAGGTTTATACCTAGTTTTATTAGAAAGAAAAGTAGCAGCTTGGTTTCAATTACGTATTGGGCCAAACAGAGTTGGATGGTGGGGATTGTTACAAACAATGGCAGATGCCTTAAAATTAGTTTCAAAAGAATTAACAGGAACCGTAAAGGCTGATAAATTTTTATACAATTTAGCTCCTTACTTTGTTATTGTTTCGGCTTTAATGGCATTGGCAGTTTTCCCTTTCACACAAGAATTTCAAGCATTTGATATCAATATTGGAATTTTATTTTTATTAGCAATTTCTTCAATTGGAGTTATTGGAATTTTGTTAGGAGGTTGGAGTAGTAATAACAAATTTGCTTTAATTGGAGCCATGCGTAGTGGTGTACAAACTATAAGTTATGAATTATCTGTTGGTTTATCATTACTAACAATGGTTTTAATTACGGGTTCTTTACAACTTTCAGAAATTGTTGAAGTCCAAAAAAATGGCTGGCTAATAGTTCAAGGGCATATTCCTGCTGTAATTGCATTTATGATTTATATGATTGCAGGTACTGCTGAGACGAATAGAGCGCCCTTTGATATGGTTGAAGCTGAATCTGAATTAGGTGCAGGTTTTCATACCGAATATTCAGGGATGAAATTTGCTTATTTCTTTTTAGCTGAATTTATAAACATGTTTATTATAGCTGCAATAGCAACCACTGTATTTTTTGGAGCTTGGTTATCACCATTCGGTATCACTGAATCTCTTCCCTGGTTAGGTATATTTTGGTTTTTAGGAAAAGCTTTAATCCTTGTATTTTTAATGATGTGGTTTAGATGGACATTTCCTAGATTAAGAATTGATCAATTGTTAACCTTAGAATGGAAATATTTATTGCCTTTAAACCTACTTAACCTAGTTATTATGGCATTAATTGTTTGGCTTAACTTAACAATTCAATTTTAGAAATTATGAGTTATTTTGGAAATATATATAATGGAATAAAAACACTGCTTACGGGTATGAGTGTTACCGGAAAGTATTTTATAACCGCAAGGAAAGGAGCAATTACACAAGAATACCCAGACAATAGAGAAACATTAAAAATGTTTGATCGTTTTCGTGGTGAGGTTGTAATGCCACATGATGAAAACAATGAACACTGTTGTACAGGTTGCCAAAAATGTGAGTTGGCTTGTCCAAACGGAAGTATTGAAATTATTTGGGACAGACAAATAGATGCTGAAACTGGGAAAAAGAAAAAAATGATAGATCAACACATTTACCATTTAGGAATGTGTACTATGTGTGGTTTATGTGTTGAAGCTTGTCCTACAGATGCAATTTTATGGGCTCAAAATTTTGAGAATTCTGTATATGACAGAAGTTATTTAACAAAAGTTTTAAACAAGCCTGGATCTAAAGTTAAAGCAGGAATAGAAGACTAGAGATATGGAAAAAATTATATTTTACATTTTAGCATTTATCATAATTGTATTTGCTATAGCATCTGTTTCAAGCAAAAAAATGCTACGATCAGTAATTTATTTGCTATTCTCACTTATTGGAATAGCAGGAATTTACTTCTTAATAGATTATAATTTCTTAGCTGCAATTCAACTTACAGTGTATGCGGGAGGTATTATTGTATTACTAATATTTTCAGTAATGTTAGTACATCATATTGAAATGGAATTAGAGATTGCGAAAGTTTCAAAAAGAATATTGGTAGGTATTGCCAGTTTATTAGGTTTGGGAGTATTTTTAACTACTATTTATTCTCACGAATTTACAGTTGTTGAAAATTCAATCACCACCACTACTGAAGATATTGGTCTTGGACTATTAAGCTATGAAGCTGGCGGATTTATTTTGCCTTTTGAAGTGATTAGTATCTTATTATTGGCATCTATGATTGGAGCAATAGTTATTGCTAAGGGAACAAAACTAACCAACAAAAAAAATGACACCGTATGATAGCCGGAATTAGCATATACGAAATATTAACCGTAACCTCTATCTTATTTTTTATTGGGGTTTATGGATTTATCACAAGAAAAAACCTGATTTCAATTTTAATGTCAGTTGAATTAATCTTAAATGCCTCCGTTATAAATTTTGTTGTTATCAACAAGTATTTATACCCAGATATGTTACAAGGCGTTTTCTTTTCAATTTTTATTATTGCTGTAGCTGCTGCTGAAACTGCATTGGCTATTTCTATAATAATTAACCTTTACAGACAAATTGCTTCTGTAGAAGTTAAGGACACTGAAATTATGAAGTATTAATATTAGAAAATATGGATATAACTTATACAATATTAATTCCGTTAATTCCGCTAGCAGTATTTTTACTCTTAGGAATTTTTAGTCAAAAAATTAAACCGGCTGTTTCCGGATACATTGGTGTTGCAGGCTTAACAACCTCGTTAATACTATCATTTTATACCGCTTACCAATACTTTTTTGTATATGGTAAAGTAGATGGTGTTTACCAAGCAATTGTTAAAAAGACTGTTTGGATGAATTTTACGGATACATTACATATAGATATGGGTGTATTAATTGATCCAATATCTATAATGATGTTAATTGTAGTTTCAATTGTGTCATTAATGGTGCATATCTACAGTAGAGGTTATATGAAAGGTGATGATGGTTATACACGGTTTTTTGCTTTTCTATCATTATTTTCATTTTCAATGTATGGGTTGGTTTTAGCAACAAATCTTTTCCAAATTTATATTTTTTGGGAATTAGTTGGTGTTTCTTCTTTCTTATTAATAGGATATTATTACACTAAACCTTCTGCAGTATCAGCAGCAAAAAAAGCTTTTATTGTAACTCGTTTTGCAGATTTAGGTTTCTTAGTAGGGATTTTAATTATCGGTTATTATACTGGAACTTATGATTTTGGAACTTTAAATGCTGTAAATCATGAAACTGGAACGTTATTTTTAGACTGGGCTCCCACTTCATTTATGGGATTGTCAGTTATTACTTGGGCATTACTATTAATATTTATTGGAGGCGCAGGAAAATCTGCAATGTTTCCTTTACACATTTGGTTGCCAGATGCAATGGAAGGTCCAACACCAGTTTCTGCTTTAATTCACGCTGCAACAATGGTTGTTGCTGGTGTTTATTTGGTGGCAAGACTCTTTCCAATGTTTTATTTTGTTGAAGATGGTTACGCGTTAAATATTGTAGCTTATGTAGGTGCTTTCTCATCATTATTTGCTGCAATAATTGCGATAACTCAAACTGATATAAAACGTGTGCTAGCATTCTCAACAATGTCACAAATTGGTTATATGATGTTAGCTTTAGGTGTTTCAAAATATGAAGGTCACGAAGGGGTAGGTTATATGGCCTCTATGTTCCATTTGTTTACACACGCAATGTTTAAAGCGTTACTATTCTTAGGGGCAGGTTCAGTTATACACGCAGTTCATAGTAATTATTTAAAAGATATGGGTAGTTTACGCAAGTATATGCCTATTACAAATATTACCTTTTTAATTGCGGCACTTGCAATTTCTGGTTTCCCTTTAACATCAGGTTTTTTTAGTAAAGATGAAATTTTAGTAGCTGCTTTTGAAAGCAATAAATTAATTTATTTTAGCGGAGTTTTAGTAGCTGGATTAACGGCTTTTTATATGTTTAGACTTTACTTTGGGATTTTCTGGGGAAAAGATACGCAATACAAACATGCGCCACATGAATCACCTATATCAATGACTTTTCCATTAATGGTATTAGCATTAATAAGTCTTCTTGGTGGTTTTATTCCATTCAGTAAATATGTTACTGCTGATAGAGCGGGTTTTGAAGCTCACTTGAATTACCCATTGGCAGCCGTTGCTGTTTCGGTTGGTTTAATTGGAATTGCTTTAGCATGGGTATTCTACAAAAAAGAAAATAACTTAGCTAGTAAATTTTCAAATGCATTTGGAGCGTTTTATAAATGGACTTATAATAAATTTTACATTGATGAAGTTTACTTATTCGTAACAAAAAAAATAATATTTAACCTAATAGCAGCACCAATTGCAAAATTCGATAAGAAAATTGTTGATGCAACTATGGAAGGTATCGGTAATAAAACAGTTGTAATTTCTAATAGAATTAAAGGAATGCAATCTGGTAAAGTACAAGATTATGCTTTCTCTTTTATAGCCGGGGTTGTAATACTTGCAATCTTGTTTATTTATTTATGGACAAACTAACAAATTAATATGGATATTTTATCACTCTTTGTCGTTGTACCTGTACTAACAATTATAGCCTTAGTTTTTACAAAAGGTTTAAAACAGGCTCGCTTAGTTTCAATGGTTGGAAGTATGTTTCAACTTGGAATGGCTATCAATTTAGTTTTTGCTTATTTCAAAGAACGAGCAGTTAATGATGGTATTATGATTTTTACCAAAGATTTTGTTTGGTTTGAACCGTTTAATATACACTATGCTATTGGTGTAGATGGTATTTCAGTTGCATTAATTACATTAACAACAATAGTTGTGCTTGCAGGTGTATTTATTTCTTGGAAAATGCCTGATTTACCTAAAGAATTTTTTATATCTCTTTTAGTTTTAGCTACAGGAGTTTACGGATTCTTTATTTCTATAGATTTATTTACCATGTTTGTTTTTTACGAAATAGCTGTAATACCAATGTATTTATTAATTGGTATTTGGGGAAGTGGGCCTAAAGAATATTCCGCAATGAAATTAACATTAATGTTAATGGGAGCTTCAGCAGTTTTATTAGTTGGTGTTTTAGGAATTTACTTTAACTCAAACGCTGATGGTGGTGCTTTAACTTTTAATATTTTAGAAATTGCACAGGTAAACATTCCTTTTGAAGCTCAAAAATTATTTTTCCCTTTAACTTTTATTGGATTTGCAGTTCTTGGAGCTTTATTTCCTTTTCATACTTGGTCACCTGATGGTCACGCTTCGGCACCAACTGCGGTATCTATGCTTCACGCAGGTGTATTAATGAAATTAGGAGGTTATGGAGTTTTTAGAATCGCTATGTTTTTATTACCAGCAGGAGCAATGCATTGGTCTTGGTTCTTTATAATTTTGGCGGCAATAGGTGTAGTTTATGGTGCTTTTGGAGCTATTAGACAGACCGATTTAAAATACATAAATGCATATGCATCTGTGAGTCACTTAGGCTTGGTTTTATTTGCTTTATTAACATTAAATAAAATTGCTTGGAACGGAGCTATACTTCAATCTTTATCACATGGATTGTTAACAGCCATGTTTTTTGCATTGATTGGAATGGTTTACGGAAGAACGCACACAAGGGATATTAAAAAATTAGGAGGACTGATGAAAGTTTTACCTTTTATTGGTGCTATTTATGTAATTACTGGGATGGCTTATTTAGGATTACCTGGATTTAGTGGTTTTGTAGCTGAAATGAATATTTTTGTGGGTGCTTTTGAAAATCCTAGTATGTTTAATAGAATTTTAACAATTTTAGCTGTATCATCAATAGTTGTAACAGCGGTTTATATTCTTAGATTGGTTGGAAAAATTATGATGGGGCCGTTAGTTAATGATGATTTTAAAGATTTACCAAAAGTAACTTGGTATGAAAGAACAGGTATTTTGTTATTATTAATTCCAATTATAGCAATGGGTGTTGCACCACTTTGGTTAAGTGATATGATTATGGCAAGTATAGAACCGTTTATTAAAGGAGTATTATAAAATTAAAACAGATAACTAAATGGATTTTAGTAATTTTTTATTATTGAGACAAGAATTTATATTACTAGCAATTATACTATTGTTATTAATAGCTGAAATAGTTATACCTAAAAACAAGAAAAGTAGTATTGTACATTTGGCTATATTTTTATTCGGTATTCATACCGCTGTAGGATTTTTAGCAATAAATGAATGTAGTGCGTTTGGTGGATCTTTTCAAACAAATAGCTTAATACACTTCTTTAAAAATGTGTTGAATATTGGAGTGTTTATTTTGTTGCTTCAATCAGCAGATTGGATTCAAGAAAAAATTGTAGCACAAGACAAAGGAACTGAATTTTTTATCTTATTATTTTCCTCATTATTAGGAATGTATTTTATGATTTCTTCGGGTGACTTTTTAATGTTCTATATAGGATTAGAATTATCAACTTTACCAGTAGCTGCATTAGCTGCTTACGAAACTTCAAAAAGAATTTCAAGTGAATCTGGTATTAAATTAATTTTATCTGCAGGGTTGGCTTCAGGAATTTCTTTATTTGGGATTTCATTATTGTATGCAACTTCAGGTTCTATATTCTTTCATGATATTATTGGAGTGATTTCAGCAAACAATTTAACTATTTTAGGTTTTATACTGTTTTTTGCAGGCTTGTCATTTAAAATATCGTTAGTACCATTTCATTTCTGGACAGCTGATGTTTATGAAGGAGCGCCAATTAGTGTTGCATCGTATTTATCAGTTATTTCAAAAGGTGCCGCCGTATTTATTTTAATGATATTGTTGTTTACCATTTTTAGACCTTTAATGCACGTTTGGGAAAATATGGTGTATGTAATAGCAATTGCTACTATGTTTATAGGTAACTTATTTGCAATACGCCAACAAAATATGAAACGCTTTTTAGCTTTTTCATCTATTGCGCAAGCTGGATTTATATTGTTAGGGTTAATTTCAGGAACACAATTAGGAACTGCTACTGTTGTTTATTTTGTAATGATTTACATTTTCTCAAATTTAGCAGCTTTTGGAGTTGTTCAGGCAATATCTTTAAAAACTGGAAAAGAAAATATGAGCGATTATGAAGGCTTGTATAGAACAAATCCTAACTTAAGTTTAGTCATGCTTTTAGCATTGTTTTCATTGGCTGGGATACCACCTGTTGCTGGTTTTTTTGGTAAGTTTTTCTTATTTACGGCAGCAGCAAGTGAAGGGTATTACTTATTGGTATTTTTAGCAGTTGTGAATGTAACAATCTCTTTATATTACTATTTATTAGTTGTTAGAGCTATGTTTTTAAGAAAAGGGGAAAATCCAATTCCACATTTCAAAAACAAAATTTATATGCGTTTGGGCTTATTAATTACCGTAATAGGTATTATGGTTTTAGGTTTATACAGTCCGTTATACGAATACATTTATCAATTAAGCAGCGTTTTTAATTAAGAAGTTATGGGATTAGAAGGAAAACATTCATTTGGAAGTATTGGAGAAACAAGAGTTACTTTTATTGAAAAAAATATAGATGAAAACCGTAAAGACTTTCTTAAAAAATTATTAGAGCATAACGGTTTTGAAGTAGTTATTGAAGAAGCAAAAAAGAAAACAGAAGAAGACCCTCAATTGTATACAGTTGCAACAACAGATATGGTTTTTAACCCAACTATTTGGGTGTTTGAACGTAAACTAAAAACGCTTGATGGACATAAAGTAACACAAGATTATTGGAATCAGGTTACTGAAGAAACAAAACCTCAATATTGGAAAAATTCTAAATAATTTCTAATACTGCAACATTTTCTTTTTCAATAAATTCATATAAAATATGATCAATTATTTGTTGGGTTTCATTGGGAAATTCTAATGTTACTTTAGTATCGCTTTCAATCCAATTTTTAATTTTAGAAATGTCTTTCTTTTTTAAGGTTTTTAAAGTTTGAACTCCAAGTTCTTCAAGAGCTTTAGCATTAAAAGCTTGTTCGTATTGGTTTTTCATTGGAATTACTAACAGTTTCTTTTTTAAGAAAATTGCTTCTGCAGGAGTTTCGAAACCAGCTCCACATAAAATACCTTTGCAAGAGGCTAAACACTTTTCAAATTTTTCACTATTTATTGGTTTAATGTATACGTTTTTATTTTGATAATATTCTTTGGTTTCCTTAGAAAAAACTTTCCATTTTACACCTTTAATTTTTGAAAGTACGTCTATAATATTCTGATCAGAATAAGATGGTAAATAAACTGTATAATGCTCTTTTTCTGTACGTTTTAATAAGCGAATGTTGTTTCTTATAATTGGTGTATAGACATTTTCATTATATTTTTTAAAATGAAACCCATAATTGTTTTTACTTTTTGCATAATTTTTAATAATGAAACTTCCTATTAGATCAAAATGATATGGCCTAGGTACGTTTTCAGTATATAAAGCTCCTTGGTGACTTAATGTTATGCATTTTACACCTCTTAATTTACAAGCCCATGCAGAGATTGGCTCAAAATCATTGATTACTAAATCGTATTCTTTTACAGGGCATTTTTTAATTTCTCTTAAAACTCTAAAAATATTGTTCTTTGTAACAGTCTTAAAAAAATCTATACCGCCTTTTTTACCAAAATAAAAACTAAGACCTTTATAAATATAATTTACTTTTTGGTCTAAAGTTACTTCAGCTTGTGTACCGCTAATTAAAATAGCTACTTGCGCTCTATTTAATAATGCAGGAATAACTTCTTTAGCTCTACTTAAATGCCCATTTCCTGTGCCTTGTATGGCGTATAATATTTTCATTAGTTCTTAAAATTAAAATCTGCTATTAATTCTCCAAATATTTCTTTAGCAGATTTATCTATGATATTAATTTCTTTGATATCTTCTTTTTGGTAATGAGCATCATTATATTTATACAAAGACCACTTTTTATTTTTGTACTCTAAGGCTGTTAAATTTTCAATCCAGTCACCGGAATTTAAATAAGTAACTTTCCCATCACTTGTTACAACATTTTTAATAATAGGTTGATGTATATGGCCACAAACTGCATAATCAAATTTATTTTGAATTGCAATATTTGTCACTATCTCCTCAAAATTATTGATAAATTTTACAGCTGATTTTACACTGTCTTTAATTTTTTTAGATAATGAAATTTTTCCTTTTCCAAAAAATTCACTGATATTGTTAACTACTTTATTTATAAGTATCAATAAGTCGTATCCTTTTGCGCCAAGTTTTGCTAACCATTTTGAATGTTCCATAGTGACATCAAAAACATCACCATGAAAAAACCAGGCTTTTTTACCATCTAATTCAAGGACTACTTTATTTTTAATTGAAAATGAGCCCATTCCAAAATCTACAAATTTCCGTAACATTTCATCATGGTTTCCTGTAATGTAGTAAACCTCTTTACCTTCAGAAATCCAACCTATTAAAAATTTGATAACTTTCATATGCTCTTTTGGCCAATAGCGTTTACTAAATTGCCAAATATCAATGATATCTCCGTTAAGAATTATTGTTTTAGGGTTGATACTTTTTAAGTATCTTAAAAGTTCTTTTGCGTGGCAACCATAAGTTCCTAAATGAACATCAGAAATTACTACAACCTCTACATTTCTTTTCTTTTTATTTGAACTCACACATTAAAAATTAGATTCAAAAAAATTGAATAATTAATAAGGTGCAATTACTGAAGTTACTGTTATTAAAGTGTTTAGTGAATGTTATAAATTGGTTACTAAATTAAATAATTGTTTTCCCAATGTAAGCTAATGTATCTCCATTTTCAATTTTTAGGGATTTATCTAAAGAAGATATAATGTGAATTACACCTTTTAAATCTTTTAAAAACATGGGTATTGCGTGAAGTTCATTATTAATTTCTTTTAATAATTTTTTATAGTGTTCTTCTGAAGTAACAACCACTTCATTTACTAAAGGAAAATCACGAACTACTTCACTTAAATTAATAAAATCGTCTTTATGTGTAAATAATTTTGAATTTGGTTTTTGACTTCCTTCTTTCATTTCATCTGTAGAAACTATTCTAAAAGCACCATTTTCACCAAATATTGGCGTAAACTTTTCAATGGCATATTCATTTAGGGCAGCACTACCAGTAAGTGCTAATAAAAAGCCAATATCATTTAATTCTATATCTTCTAATAATTCATCGGAATATACATTTCCTTCAATAGCTTCCAACCCTAATAGTTTAGCTTTGTTTATATTATTTACATTGCTATCTATTAAAACAACCCTTCTGCCATTTTTTTTCAAATAAGATGCTATTAATCTTGCAAAATTTGAGGCACCAATCATAATAATTCCATCAGAAGATTTTAAAAATACCCCTGCTGCTTTTGCAAATAAACGAGCAGTTGTTGCATTTAATAAAACTGTACCAAGTACAATCATAAATACAAGTGGTGTAATATATTGTGCTCCTGGCACATTAAGCATAATTAGTTTTAATCCAAATAATGAGGCAATTCCAGCAGCAACAATTCCTCTTGGCCCAACCCAGCTAATAAATAATTTTTCATTTAATTTTAATCCAGAATTAGCTGTACTTAGAAATACGCCAATAGGACGAAGCACAAAAACAACAATAGCAAATAATACTAACGTTTCCCATCTATAAAGTAATAGCATATCTTCAATATTCATATTTGCAGCTAATAAAATAAACAAAATAGATATTAATAGGACGCTTAGAGATTCTTTAAAATACAGTATTTCTTTTAACTCGGCAATTTTCATATTTCCAAGCGCCATTCCCATAACTACTACTGCTAATAATCCAGATTCGTGTGCAAATAAGTCGGACAATACAAATACAGTTAAAACACTTGCTAAGGTTATTACGTTTAATAAATAATGCGGAATGAATTTAAATTTTAAAGCATAAAATAAGCCATAGGCTGAAGTAAACCCAATTGAAAGTCCAATAATTACTATTTTTCCAAATTCAATTAGAGCATCTTTAGAATAATCATATCCTCCTTCAATACTAATAAATTCAAAAACTAAAACAGCTACTAATGCTCCAATGGGATCTATTAAAATACCTTCCCATTTTAATACCGCCGAAACATCTTTTTTAAGAGGTATATTTCTTAAAATTGGTGCAATTACTGTAGGTCCTGTAACAATAATTAGGGCTGAAAATAAGAATGAAATTTCCCAAGTTAAATGAAAAATAAAGTGAGTAGAAATTCCAGCACCCAAAAAAGTAACTAACGATCCTAAGGTAATTAGTTTAACAATGGAAGGTCCAACATTTAAAATTTCGTCTTTTTTTAAGGTCAAACCGCCTTCAAAAAGAATAATGCTAATTGATAATGAAACAAAATTAAATAATTTTTCTCCCGGAAATAATCCTTCAACTCCATTCCAAACGGGTTCTATCCATTTGGTGCCATCTTCAGAAATAAAGGTTGATAAAGGGCCTACTAATAAACCTATTAAAATTAAAGGTAAAATGGCTGGAATTTTGAATTTCCAAGCAAACCATTGTGCAATAATTCCTAAAATTATAATACCTGAGAGCTCTAACATAGATTATTTTTTGAGATGTTAGCAATATAATTATAATTTATCAATTATTAAATGGATTTTTAGCAATCTAAAAAATGGAAGTATTTAATTTTTCTGAATTAATTTAGTTTTCAAATATTATTTTCAACTTTTTTGTCGTTAATTATTTCTTTTATATCTATAATTTTATTATTGTCATACGTAATTTTAGTTATTTTATGATCTTTAAAATAGGTCCAAACACCTACTTTTACTCCATAATTATAAGTAGCAATACATTTTCTACTTCCGTCCATATTATAGCTTTCCCAAGATGCGTGTAATTTTCCTTCTTTAGTATAAAAACCATGTTGCATAATAGTACCATTTTCATAATAAAATGTTACTTCTGTTAAATCACCTTTCACTTCGGTTTTTTGTAATTTATTGTTTTGACTGTACATGAAAGAAGTGCAAAAAAGTACAATTAGAGTGAAGAATATTTTTTTCATAATTTTAGAATTAAAATGTGCAATATTTAATTCAAATTTACAAAATAACGTTTTGAGAACGAATGATTTTCGTCAGCATTAAAAACGAATAGTTTTAAATTAAGTTATTTACCATCTTGTACACTAATTCAGTTTCGAAACCTTTTGAAATAAGAAAAGTGGAAAGTTTGTTTTTTTTAGTGAAGGAATTAGGTTCTTTTATATGCTGTATTTTTTTTTCAGCTATTTTTTGAAGTGTGTTTAAATAATCTTCCTCATCGATTTCTAATAAAGCAGATTTAATATTATACGAAGAAATATTTTTGAATTTAAGTTCACTTACAATTTTAATTCTACCCCATTTTTTTATAGAGAACTTCCCTCTTGCAAATGCTTTAGCAAAACGTTCTTCATTTAAAAAGTTATGCTGTAATAAGTGAAGTATTATGAATTCTTGAGCTTCTGGAATCATGTTTAAATCATACAGTTTTTGTTCAACTTCCTTATGGCAGCGCTCTTGATAAGCGCAATAGTGTTCCATAGCTTTGGTTGCTTCAATTACAGTATATGATTTTTGGTTTTTCATTTAACTAATAACTTATTTTTTGGGCTCATTAGTGGTGATAACAAAAATAATTAAAGGACTGTTTGTGGTGTTTTTTACTGAATGGAAACCGTTATTGTTTACGGCAGTTATACTTCCTTTTCTTATTTTTTGAGCTCTTATAGTTCCTGTAACACCAGTTCTGTCTGCATATTCTCCTTCACCTTGCATTACAATATACAATTCTTGCTCGTTTCTGGTTCCATGTGTATGAAAACCTGCTTGATCATCTTTATTCAAAAAAACCATATATGCGCCAATTCTGTTATTCACCAATTCTTCAACACCAAACATTTGAAGCAAATAAACAGTTCCGTTTCCGTTGTACATAGCTTCTCTTTTATCTACTCTAATAACCGTGCGAATGTCATTTCCAAAAGGAGTGACAGTTAAATCTAAATATTGAGAAACAATTTCAATAACTTCATTGTTTTCTATAATTTCAGGTGTTTGATTCATTTTTTTTTGATAAATATTTTTATATAATATAAGTGTGTCTAGTTTTCTTTTAAACTTGTGTTAGAGTTCAAAAGTATAACTTAAAAAGGCTGCTTAAAAGTATTAAATTACTTTTAAGCAGCCTCAATATTGCAACTCTTTTTAAAAAATTTAATTATTGTTTTCTGTTAAGTCTTACCTTTAAATTATTAATTAAAGAATACATTATTGGAACAATAATTAAAGTTAAGAAAGTAGCGAATGTTAAACCGAAAATAATTGTCCAAGACATTGGTCCCCAAAAAGCTACGTTTTCACCTCCAATATAAAACTGAGGGTCAAATTCTGTAAACAAAGTCATAAAGTTTATGTTAATCCCAATTGCTAATGGTAATAATCCTAAAATAGTTGTAATTGCTGTTAATAAAACTGGACGTAAACGTGTTTTTCCACCTTCAACAATACTTTCATAAATCAACTCTTTTGTTAAAGTACCTTCTTCTAAGCCAAGTTCTTCACGTTTTCTAATCAATATTAAATTGGTATAATCAATCAATACAATGGCATTGTTTACAACAATTCCAGCGAGTGAAATAATACCAATCATAGTCATCATAATTACAAATTCCATTCTAAAAATTATTAACCCGAGTAATACTCCAATTAAACTTAAGACTACAGATAATGAGATGATTACAGGTGTTGAGGTTGAGTTAAACTGCCCAACTAAAATTAAAAATATTAAGAAAACAGCAATTAATAGTGCTTTACTTAAAAAGGCCATTTCTTCTGCTTGTTTTTCTTGCTCACCAGTAAAAGAAACGGAAACATTTTTAGGTAAATTATAGTTTTCCATCACCTTTTTTATTTGGTCATTTATTTCCGTTGCATTATAACCTTCAATAACATTAGAGAATATAGTAATAACTCTATTTAATTCTTTACGTTTTACGGCACTAAATGTTGATGAGGTTTCAGAATGTGCAACTGCAGAAACTGGAACTTGAACTATTTTTCCATTGCTGGCATTTCTAAACGTAATTTTCTGATTTAATAATGTTTCTTTATTGTAACGATATTTATCCATTAAACGAATGTTTATTGGGTAATCGTCTTCACCATCTTTAAAAGTTGAAACTTCTTTTCCGAACAATGAAGTTCTAATTGCATCCCCAATTTGACCAGTAGATACATTTAAACTTCTGGCTTTTTGTCTATCAATTATAAAAGGTAATTCTGGTTTTCCTTGTTCAACATCTAAACTTAATTCTTCAATACCTAAAATATTAGCATCATTTATGTGTTGTTTAATATTTTCTGAAGTTGCTAATAATTCTTCATAATCATCACCTGAAACTTCTATATTAACGGGTGCTCCGGTTGGAGGACCGTCAGAAGGTCTATCAACAGTGATATTAACCCCTGGAAAATTCTTTAATAATTGTCTTATTTCAATTAAAACATCATCTGTATTCACGTCTCCACGATCCATAAATTTTACAAAATCGACAGTGATACGTGCTTTATTTGGTGTTGTTCCTCCTTGTTGCCCTTGGTTTGGATCACTTGTACCTTCACCAACCTGACCAATTACTGAAGTGATAATTTTATTTTCCCCATTTACTTCATATTTCTTAAGGTATTCTTGAATTTTATTTTCAATGTCAATAGAAAGGTTATTGGTAACTTCAATATCTGTTCCAATAGGATATTCTATATAAACATACACTTGTTTTGGTGGTGTTTCTGGAAAGAATAATACTTTTGGAGGAAAAATAGCAAACAATACAATTGAAAAGAATAACAATCCAAATGTTCCTAAAAAGAACCATCTAGGTCTTTTTCCTTTTAAAGTATATACTAATGTTCTTTCATAAAAAGCTTCAAGTCTTGGTAAAAATACGGTTTGAAACCATTCTGTGGCAGGACTTAAAAATTTAGTATTCACAACACGTAATAAACCAGCTAAAGCTAAAAGTAAGCCTATGGCATTTAAACCTTTTGAACCCGTTACTAATCCTCCAATTATAAAGAATACTCCAACAGTAAATAGTATGCTGCTATATAGTAATACTTTTTTAAAGTTAACTTCATCTTCTTTTATTTTCATATAAACAGAAGTTAACATTGGGTTTATTAATAAGGCCACAAATAGTGATGAACTTAATACAATTATTAATGTTATTGGTAAATAGCGCATAAATTCACCCATCATTCCTGGCCAAAATGCCAATGGTAGAAAGGCTGCTAACGTTGTTGCAGTGGATGCAATAATAGGCATTGCAACTTCACCAACACCGTATTTTGCAGCGTCAATTTTTGAATAACCTTCATCCAATAATCTATATACATTTTCAACAACTACAATACCGTTGTCAACCAACATTCCTAATGCAATTACTAATGAAAATAGTACCATTGTGTTTAATGTTACTCCCAAAGCATTTAGCACAATAAAGGACATAAACATAGATAGTGGAATTGCAATACCAACAAATAAGGCATTTCTAATTCCAAGGAAGAAAAGCAATACTAATACCACTAAAATAATTCCTAAAATAATACTATTTTCAAGGTCGGCAACCATTGTTTTAGTATCGTTGGTTTGGTCGTTTGTTTTAGAAACATTTAAGTTTTCAGGAAAGTAATCTTCTTTTGCTTTTGCTAAAATAACATCAATTTGTTCTGAAGCATTTATTAGATTTTCTCCACCGCGTTTGGTTACATCTAACATTAATACGGGTTGTGAAAACTCACGAGCAAAACTTTGTTTTTCTTGCTCTTTAAAACTAACAATCGCAATATCTCTTAAATAAACAATATTGTTATTTTCTTGCTTTACAATAATGTCTTCAATTTCTTTAGCCGATTTAAATTCGCCAATTACACGTACATTTCTTCTAATTCCATTTTCTAACAAATCACCACCAGATATGGTCATGTTTTCATTTTGAATAGCCATGGCAATATCATTAAAGCTGATTTGTGATGTTTCCATTTTGTACAAATCAACGCTAATTTCAATCTCTTTATCTTGAATTCCTCTAATGTCTACTTTTGAAATTTCAGGAATTTTTTCAATTTCTTCTTCTAAATACTCACCATATTCTTTTAACTGATCCATGGAAAAATCTCCAGATAAATTAATGTTCATAATTGGCATTAATTCAGCAAAATTCAACTCTTGAACATTTGGATCTGCAGGTAAATCTTTAGGGAAATCTTTATCTGAAGTAGCAGCATCAACTTTATCTTTCACTTTACGTAAAGCTTCGGTTGGTGACATGCTAAAATCAAACTTTACTTGAATTGTTGAAAATCCTTCAATTGAAGTTGATACAATTTCATCAACTCCAGAAATTCCATTAATCTCTTTTTCTAATGGTCTGGTTATCAGTTTTTCTATGTCTAATGCGGAATTTCCAGGATACGGTGTAGAAACATAAATTTCTGGAACAACAATTTCAGGAAATGCTTCACGAGGCATACTTATGTATGAAAAGATTCCTGCTATAAAAATCATAGCAATGATCACAAAAACGGTCATTTTATTATAAATTGACCACGTGGATATTTTAAATTCTTTATTCATTATAATGCTATTCTATTTAGTTTACAGATTTAATTAGTTGTTTACCCTAACAATATCACCAGCTTTTACAATTCTTGCACCTTTGTTTACAAGTGTATCGGTAGCTTCTAAACCTTCAGTAATAAATACTTCATTGTTGTATTCTTTTGAAATTTTAATTAGTTTTTTGATCACTACATTTTCATTATTTTCTGTTTTTAGGGTGAAAACATAGTCGTTCCCTTTTTGGTCTTTTTGAACCAAAGTTGATGGAATTACTAGTCCTTCCCGTTTAAAATCAACAATTTTTAAATCTGCTAATAAGTTTGGTTTAATGGTGTTGTCTTTATTAGAAATATTAATTCTAGCCTTAAAACTTCTGTTATCTGGGTTAATGTAATTTCCTATTTGTGTAATTTTAGACTCCACTTCTTTACCTATTGAAGGGAAATTTAAAATAGTTTCTGTTCCTATTTTTACAACAGGTAAATATGTTTCAGTTACATCGGCTTCAATATAAACATTGTCTAAATTTAGTAAACGTACCGTTGGTGATTGTGGACTTGTTAATTCGCCAATTCTTGGGAAAACTTCATCTACAATTCCACTAAAAGGTGCAATAATTTTCATTTTTTTAGCTTGTGTTTTTAAAGAAGCAAGGTTATTTTCTAAACTTTCTTTTTGAGCTTTCGCTTGTAAATATTGCATTTCTGAACCAATTTTTTGATCCCATAAGCGTTGCTGACGATCAAACGTTGTTTTTGCCAAATTTAATTGAGTTGTTAATTCGGAAATACTATTTTTAATAGCAATATCATCTAGTTGAATTAAGGTTTGACCTGCAAAAACACGCTGACCTTCTTTAACGTAAATTGCAATTACGGTTCCACCAAATTCAGGTTTAATTTCAATGTTTTTATCTGCTTGAACAACTCCTTGAATCTCTATGTAATGTTTAAAAAGCTCATTTTTAACTGGTAAAACAGTTACAACATGTAATTTTTTAGTGGTATCTAATTTTAATAGTTGGTTTTCTACAACTTTTAATAATATGTTTAAACTATCAATTTGATTAACAAGTGTAGCTTTTTCTGAATTTAAATCAGAAATTGATGATTTATTAATTTCTTCTCCGCATGATATTGTGAATGCTGCAGCTAAAAATAGGAATATTATATTTTTCATTGTTGTTTGTTTTAGTTGTTAATTGGTGTGTTTAATGCGTTGTCTAAAGCGGCTTTATTTGTAATTACATTTAACATTGCCTGTAAATAATTTTGCTGCATTGTGTAAAGTTGTCTTTGAGCTTCAGATAATTCAAAACTTGTAGAAATTCCTTCAGAAAATTTTATTTGTTGTTTGTTTTCTATTCTTTCAGCAAGGGCTAAATTATTTTTTGAGGTGTCAAATTCTTCTAAACTAAATTTATATTCTGTTTTGGCAGATTCTAATTGAAGTTGTAGTTTTTGTGACGTTTCGGTTAAATTAGTTTTTGATTTTTCAAGTTCAATTTTTGCTTGTTGCGTTCTTGAGTTTCGTGCAAAACTGCTAAAAATTGGTATTTCTAGGCTTACTCCTAATAATGAAGAATCAAACCATTGTTGTTCCTTTTTTAAAAAATCGAAATTTTCACCATAACCGGCATATCCAAAATTCACAAAACTGCTTAAGGTTGGTAATGCTTTACTTTGTTCTAATTTAACTAAAAGATCATTAGATTTTTCAGTGTTTTTAGCAATCTTATAATCAATGTGATTTTCAATAGTTAAGTCAGATGAAAGTAATGCTAACTTGCTATTTTCTTGCGCTAAACTATTTAATGAATCTGTTAATGTTACCTTAGTGAGTATATCAATTCCTAAAGTAATGTTTAGCATTTTATAAGCAATACTATTTAAATTTTTGGTTTTTGAGAGTTGACTTTTAACTGAAGCTAAGGTTATTTTTAGCTGCTCAACACTTTCTTCTTCACCTAAGCCATTTAAATAAATTTCATTTGTTTCATTTACGTTTTTCTCTAAAGTTTTAATGTTTTTTTCTAAAATTAAGATGCTTTCTTCACTTAGTAAAACATTTCCATACGAATTAATAACAGCTTCTCTAATGCCTAATTCAGTTTTTTCTTTTGCATTTTCTGAAATTTTCAAATAAACTTTAGCCGATTGTAATCCTACAATATAGGAACCGTCAAAAATTAATTGTTTTAAAGTAGCAGTAGCATTTATGCTTTGTTTGGTTCCAAAAGCAACTTCAGTAAATTCACCTTCAGTTCCACCAAAAATTTCAGCAGGGATTAAGGAAACTTGTTGTTGAATCCAATTTTGATAATCTATTGTTGCACTTATTTGTGGAAGACCAATTGTGGTAGTTTCCCATTTTTTTAGTTTTGCTGCATCAATATCTCGTGATGCGTTAATTGCTGAATAACTATTTTTTAATGCATAATCAATTGCCTGCTTAAGTGATAAAGAAATGCTTTCTTGGGCATTTATATTAAAACTAAATAGTATTCCAATTAGTATTAGTACTGTTTTTTTCATTATTTAATTTACGTTTTGTTGAAGTTGTTGTTCTAATATTTTAATTCCTTTTTCTGTAGCAATAGATCTTATGTGGTATTCAAGGGTTTGAAACTCTAATACTGTTATTGTGTTTTTAGTGTAACTATGTATATTACTGTCATGAAGGCTCATTTTTAGTGAGAAATAGAATTTTGTTATTAGGTCTATATTAATATTCTTTCTATATAATCCTTCATGAATTCCTTTTTCTAAATTTTTAGAAATACAATCTTTAAACATTTCATATTTATCAGCTGTTATTTTATTGAAAATTTCAGGATAATATTTTTGAAGTTGGTACATTGGTGATTCATCTACCTGATTTAATAATTCTTTAACCTTTTTATTAATTTCAAAATTTTCCTGAATGGCATTGTGACCTGAATTGCAAATACAACTAATGGCATTATGAATGCATTTTTGGGTATGTGCAATGGTTTCGTTAACAAGCTCTGTTTTGTTCTTGAAAAATTTATAAATTGTTTTTTTTGATACCGCTAATTCATTGGCAATGTCATCCATTGTGACGCTTTTAAATCCGAATTTCAAAAAAAATTCAGAAGCCTTTTTTAAAATGGTTTCCTTCATATTGTATATTTATCTCTAAAATGAGCGTGCAAATATATGTAAGGAAACTAAAGAAACAAAAAAAGTTTCCATAGTTTTAACAATTTAATAACATTTTATTTTAATTTAGGTTTAATAAAACAGATGAAAGCAGTATTTTTACTATAAAATAAGAGTATATGAGTATTGAAGTTTATAAAGAGGATTTTTTAACATATTTAAATAAAAAGGTAGTTTTAAAAGAGCCTAAAAATTTATATGCACCTATTCAGTATATTTTACAAATAGGAGGTAAGCGTTTAAGACCAATATTAGCAATAATGACTTGCGATTTATTTGGTGAAAATCCCCAAAAAGCCTTTGACGCTGCTTTGGCAATTGAAGTGTTTCATAATTTTACATTGGTTCATGATGATATTATGGATAGTGCTCCTATAAGGAGAGGAAAAGAAACCGTTCATAAAAAATGGGATGTTAATACTGGTATTTTATCTGGTGATGCTATGATGATAATGGCATACCAGTGTTTTGAAAATTACGAACCAATTATCTACAAAAAATTATTAAAATTATTTAGTCAAACGGCGCTGGAAGTATGTGAAGGGCAGCAATTAGATGTTGATTTTGAAATAAGAAACGATGTGACAATTTTAGAGTATTTGAAAATGATAACTTATAAAACATCTGTTTTGGTGGCTGCTTCAATGAAAATGGGTGCTATTATTGCAAATGTAAAAGAATCAGAAGCCGACAGTATTTATGATTTTGGTTTAAACCTTGGAATAGCATTTCAGTTACAAGATGATTTTTTAGATACTTTTGGAGATGAAACAACTTTTGGAAAGAAAATAGGAGGCGATATTATTGAAAACAAAAAAACCTTTTTGTACTTAAAGGCAATTGAAGTTTGTGAAACTAAAGATAGAGAAAGTTTGTTGAAGTTGTATAATTCTGAAAATTCAAAGGATAAAGTAAGTGAAGTTACCAATTTGTTTGAAAGAAATAAAATACCAGCGATTACAATTTCAGAAATTGAAGCTTATACAAATAAAGCGTTTAAAGTTTTAGATGAACTGTCAATTTCAGAAAAAAAGAAAGTAGTTCTTAAAAACTTTGGTTTAAGTTTAATGAAACGCACCATTTAATGTTACCTGTACCAAATGCATTAGAATTATTACAAAAAGTTGAAGTTGAAAATTTATATCAACATTTAATTATGCAGTTAAATAAAGATTTTCAATTATCGAATTTGAGTGAGAATTTTGAATTATCTTATACACCAATTCAATTAAAAAAAGTATTAAATAAGTTAGTATTAAATCTACTAACAAATAATTATGATGATTATTTAAACTTAATGTACAGAATAGATGTGCCTGAAAAAGAATTGGCAACATTAAAGGCTGAAAACTTAGAAACCACAGTTGAACAAATAACTTTTTTAATTTTAAAAAGAGAATATCAAAAAGTTTGGTTTAAAAATAGACTCTAAAAATCGGCGATAAGGCCGATGAATAAATAACATTGGTGGTTTTATCAAATAACACATCATATCTCAAACCCATAGAAATATTTCCGGTAACATATTCAGCTCCAATATATAATGCAGGTTGCCAAAGATCAAATCCAAAGTCAGAAGCATATTTTTGATCAATTTTTAATTGCTCAAACTCAGTAGAGAATTGAATTGTATTCATTGGTTTATACAAAGCTAAAATGCTTCCTCCATAAATATTTGTTGTTGAATTAATAGTTGATTTGTTTTTAACATAAACATACTTAAAACTTAAACCAGCACTAAATTCATTGGAAAAATCATATAAAACACTTGGTGAAATTGAGAATGTAGAGTAACTGTTACCTACTCCTATGTTAATTCCACCACCAAAACGTACATCATCAATAAAACGATGTTGCTCTAAATCCGAGTTTTGTCCCGTTAAATTAAGATTCACAAAAAAAATAAAAGTGTGTAATATTAAGATTTTACGCATATTAAATGTTTTTAGCTAAAATAATTTATTTTTTAGAAATATTTTTGTGAAATAAATATTGTGCATAAAGTAAATTAGTATTATTTTTGCAACCTAATTTTTAGGTCCCATAGCTCAGTTGGTTAGAGCACCTGACTCATAATCAGGTGGTCCTTGGTTCGAGCCCAAGTGGGACCACTACTACAAATAAAGGTTTTACAGTGATGTGAGACCTTTTTTAGTTTTAAATAGGGTTATAATTGTTAATTTCTTCGTTTGGTATTTTAATTAGTTGGTTTTTTTAAAACAAGCCAATTATACTAAATAATATGCAATTGGTTTATTTATCGATAAAATTTACAGTGAAAGAAAATTTTAAATTTATATTTGCTGAAAGTTAATAACTTGAATTTTGTAAAAATTTGTTAAAGTCATTAAATTATTTATTTTAAAATACTGATTACTAAATGAATATGCTAAAATCAGAAACCTTATTTTAAATGAATATCAAATTTAATTTAAAAATAATTACTATATTTGTGAAAATTTGTTTTAATTTAAAATACATAACCCCAACCCCTAATGAAAAGTAGATTTAGTAAATATTTATTAAGTTTTTGCTTAGTTTTAATTTGCTCCTCCGTATTTGCGCAAAAAGAAATCCCTGTGCCAGGAACAAATACCGATCCACCTCCTGGATTTCTTCCAATAGATGGAGGTTTGTCCTATTTGTTAATTGTTGGTATTGCATATGGTGTTTTCGAATTGAAACGAAAAAAATAATTATTTTTCTAGCAATCTAGCTACATATTTACCAATCACATCAAATTCTAAATTAATTACAGTCCCTTTTTTAAAAGTATGAAAATTAGTAAATTCATAGGTGTAAGGAATAATAGCAACTGAAAAACTATTCTTTTTAGAATTTATAACTGTTAAACTTGTCCCGTTTATAGTAATAGAGCCTTTTTCAATAGTAATATTGTTTAAAGTATTATCGTATTCAAAACTATAAACCCAACTACCATCTTCTTCTTTAACATTAGTGCAAACAGCTGTTTGATCTACATGACCTTGAACTATATGGCCGTCTAATCTAGCTCCAAGTACCATTGCTCGCTCTAGATTTATTAGATCACCAATTTTAAGATATCTAAAATTAGTTTTATCTAATGTTTCTTTAATTGCAGTAACAGTGTATTCATTATCATTAATATTAACTGTTGTTAAGCAAACACCATTATGAGCTACACTTTGATCAATTTTTAAGTCACGTGTAAAGTCACTTTCAATAGTTATATGAAAATTCTCACCTTCTTGAACTATATTTTTTACAATACCTAAGCTTTCTATTATACCTGTAAACATAATTTTATCAATTTATTTGATTACTTTTGACCATTCAAAATTAAGTATAATAAACCTGATTGATGGACAAATCTGAAAAAATAATACTAGGAATTTCTATAGGAGATTTTAATGGAATAGGAATTGAAGTTGCTTTAAAAACATTTTTAGATAAGAGAATGCTAGATTTTTGTACACCTATATTATTTGGTTCAACCAAATTAATTACAGCTTACAAAAAAAACATGGATATTAATGTACTTTTTAATGGTATAAAACAAGTTGATCAGGCAATCCACGGAAAGGTGAATATCCTAAATTTATGGAATGAAGAAATTGAGATTAACATAGGAAAACCTACAAAAATCTCAGGACAATACGCATTTAAATCTTTAGATGCTGCAACAAATTCATTAGTTAAAGGAGAAATAGATGTACTTGTAACTGCGCCTATAAATAAAGACAATATTCAGTCTGAGAATTTTAAATTTCCAGGGCATACAGAGTTTTTAGAATCAAAGTTAGAAGGAGAGAGTTTAATGATTTTAATGACCGATAAGCTAAAAATAGGATTAATAACCGGCCATATTCCCGTTTCTAAAATTTCCGAAACAATTACACCTGATTTAATTAAGAAAAAAGTAGCAATTTTATACAATACTTTAGTTCAAGATTTTGCTATTTCCAAACCTAAAATTGCAATTTTAGGATTAAATCCTCACTGTGGGGATCACGGTGTAATAGGTAATGAAGATGATGAGATAATAAAGCCAACAATTGCTGAAATACAAAATACAGGTCAGTTAGTGTATGGACCATATGCTGCAGATAGTTTCTTTGGATCTGAAAATTACAGAAATTTTGATGCAATTTTAGCAATGTACCATGATCAAGGTTTAGCACCCTTCAAAACATTATCTTTTGGTGAAGGTGTTAATTTTACTGCGGGTTTAGATAAAGTGAGAACCTCACCAGATCACGGTACAGCTTATGAATTAGCAGGGAAAGATTTAGCGAATATAAACTCATTTAAAGAGGCCGTTTTTGCTGGAATTCAAATATTTAAGACAAGAAAAGAGTATAAAAGTTTGACGGAAAACACTTTAAAACGATCAAGGCAAAAAGAAAAGCGATAAATATTTATAATTTATTTATAATTTTATATCTTTGCACGCTCAAATTGAATTTTAATATGAAAGATTTAAAAGAATTTGATATTTCTTTTGTAGGTTTAAAAGATGGAGTTAATCAATTTGAATATAGAATTGAAAATGAGTTCTTTGATTTTTTTGAATACGATGAATTTTACAGTTCAAATATTAAAGTAGATTTAGCTTTTTTGAAGAAACCTACACTATTTGAATTAAATTTTACTTTTGTAGGTTGGGTTGAAGTAACTTGTGATGTTACAAACGAATTATTTAAGTACCCAATTGAAACCAGTATAGATTTAGTTGTAAAATTTGGACAAGAATTTAATGATGAAAATGAGGAATTATTAATTATACCTTATTCAGATCATAAAATTAATGTAGCACAATATATTTATGAAGTAATTGTATTGGCGTTACCATTAAAAAGAATTCATCCAGGTGTAAATGACGGAACGCTACATTCAGAAGTATTA
>NZ_JBFFOE010000027.1:0-31436 GCF_041562875.1 Lutibacter sp.
AAAATAAAACTTTAAAAATATATCCATTCAATCCAAATTTTATTACAGACTATAAAGGATATCAATTAGGAATGTCAATTCAAGAAATTGATAAACTAAATAGTTTCCGAAAAAGCGGAAATTATATTAATTCTATAGAACAATTTCAAAAAATTACAAATGTTAATGATTCTATACTAAATGCAATTAGCCCATATTTTAAATTTCCAGAATGGGTAACTTCTAAAAAATCCAATTCCAATTATAAAAAGGAATTTATAAATACTGTTAATAAAGTAATTATAAAACAAGATATAAATTTGGTTCAAGCTTCAGATTTAAGAATTGTAAATGGAATAGGAGAAAAATTATCCAATAGAATTATAGAATACAGAACTAAATTACAGGGATTTTCTTTTAATAGCCAATTGTATGAAGTTTGGAATTTAGATAAAGAGTTAGTTAATAAATTACTGCTATACTTTGACGTAATGGAAAAACCAAGAATAGAAAAGTTAAATATTAATGAAGCAACTTTTAAACAACTACTTTCCATTGTTTATATTGATTATGAACTTACCAAAAAAATAGTCAATTATAGAGATGAAGTTGCTGAAATTCAAGAGATTGAAGAGTTGAAAAAAATTGCAGATTTTCCTGTAGAAAAATTCGACAGAATAGTCCTATATTTGGAAGCTAAATAATTATAATAATTTAAAGCTACTTCCCATAATGAATAGTATGTATTTTACAGAAGAACATAACGCATTTAGACAAAGTTTTCAAGATTTTTTACAAAAAGAAGTAGTTCCTCACATTGATAAATGGGAAGAAACAGGAACTATTGAACGTTTTATCTGGAAGAAATTTGGGGAAATGGGTTACTTTGGTTTAAATTCTCCTGAAGAATATGGTGGATTGCAATTAGATTTTTTTTATACAGTTATATTTCTAGAAGAACTTCAGAAAATTAATTCTGGAGGTTTTGCTGCAGCTATGTGGGCACATGCATATTTAGCAATGTCACATGTTGAAAAAGAAGGAAGTGAAAGAATAAAAACAGCATACCTAACTCCAAGTATTCATGGAGAGAAAATTGGTTGTTTATGCATTACCGAGCCATTTGGAGGATCAGATGTTGCAGGGATGAGAACAACAGCTGTTAAAAAAGGAGATACTTATGTAATTAATGGTTCAAAAACATTTATTACCAATGGTGTTTATTCTGATTATTTAGTAGTAGCAGCAAAAACTGATACAACATCTAGGGATAAAGGAATGAGTATTTTTATTATAGATAGAGATACATTAGGGGTTTCAGCAACTAAGTTAAATAAACTGGGGTGGAAAGCCTCTGATACAGCTGAAATTGCTTTTGATAATGTGGTAATTCCTGCGGATAATTTAATGGGAGAGGAAGGAAAAGGATTTTCATATATTATGAGTCGTTTTGCTTTAGAACGTTTAGTGATGGGTATTAATGCGCATGCTAGAGCAGAATATGCTTTAGAATACGCATTACAATATATGTCTGAAAGACAGGCTTTTGGGAAAACTCTAAATAAATTTCAGGCTTTAAGGCATAAAGTAGCTGATTTGGCAAGTGAGGTTGAAATGTGTAAAGAGTTTAATTATTCTATTGCAAAAAGATTAAACGAAGGACAATATATAGTGAAAGAAGCTAGTATGTCTAAATTATTGTCAACTAAAATTGCAGATACTGTTATAAATGAATGTTTACAGTTGTTAGGTGGTTATGGTTATATGGAAGATTATCCAATGGCAAGGCTGTTAAGAGATAGTCGTTTAGGACCTATTGGAGGAGGGACTTCAGAAATATTAAGAGAAATTATAGCTAAAATAGTAATTGATAAGAAAGAATATAAGCAGTCTAAATAGACTGTAAACGAAATATTATTTATAAAATTTTATTAAGAGGAATTTTAATAAGATTTTTTTATTTTAAAGATACTCAATAAAATAAATAGTTATATATTTGCAGTCCTAAATAAAAAAGGAACAAGTTTGAAAGGAGGTGCCAAAATATGTTAATTATACCAGTTAAAGACGGAGAGAATATAGATAGAGCGTTAAAACGTTACAAAAGAAAATTTGACCGTACAAAAACAATGAAGAACCTACGTAGCCGTAAACAATTTGATAAACCTTCAGTTGTAAACCGTGCGCAAAATATAAAAGCTCAGTATGTTCAGAAATTAAGAACAGCAGAAGAGCAAGGTTAATTTTTAGCCAAAACAAATAAACCGTTAGTAATTACAAATAACAATTCGTAAATTTGTATACTAACGGTTTTTTTATGCCTATACATTCTTTTTTAAATTATTTAGCGCTAGAAAAAAAATATTCTAAGCACACCACTACAGCTTATCTAAATGATTTAAATGCATTCCAAACTTTTTGTAATAAAGAATATGACAACCAATGTATTGTTGAAGTTAATTATGCTCAAATTAGAAATTGGATTGTTAGCTTAGTTGAAGCAGGTATTTCAAACCGATCAATTAACAGAAAAGTTTCTTCCTTAAAATCTTTTTATAAATTTCTTCAAAAAACAAAAGAAATTGAAAGTAATCCTTTAAATAAACACAAAGTTTTAAAGGTTGCTAAACAAGTTCAGCTGCCCTTTTCAGAAAAAGAAATAATAAATGCACTTAACTTATTAGATGAAGAGGTTAATTTTGAATCAATTCGAAATAAATTAATAGTTGAATTATTGTATTCAACAGGTATGCGAAGAAGCGAATTAATAAATATAAAAATTATTGATTTAGATTTCGCAAATGAGATTGTTAAAGTGTTGGGAAAAAGAAATAAAGAACGATATATTCCGTTATTAAAGTCAGTCCAAAAAACCTTAATAAACTATATTGAAGTTAGAAACGAAATTAGTACTAATTTATCCTACTTATTTATTACAAAAAAAGGAAAAATAATGTACGATACACTTGTGTATCGGGTAATAAATATATATTTTAGTAAAGTGTCAACAAAAGTAAAAAAGAGTCCTCATATTATTAGACATTCTTTTGCAACACATCTATTGAATGAAGGTGCTGATTTAAACTCAGTTAAAGAATTGCTTGGGCATTCTAGTTTAGCATCAACACAGATTTATACCCATAGTAGTTTGGGTAAATTAAAGGAAGTATATAACCAAGCTCACCCAAGGAGCCAAAAAAACTAATTTATGATGAAAATAAATGTACAGTCAGTTAATTTTAATGCCGATGCAAGTCTTATTGATTTTATTGAAAAAAAATTAAATAGTTTAGATAAATATTACGATAAGATAGTTGATACGGAAGTGTTTTTAAAGGTTCAACAGACAAGTGATAAAGAAAATAAATTTGTTGATATTAAATTAAATATTCCAGGGAATGAATTAGTAGTTAAAAAGCAATCTAAAACCTTTGAAGAAGGTGTTATGTTAGCCGTTGATTCACTGAAAATAAAGTTAACAAAAGAGAAGGAAAAAATAAGGATAAAATAAATTAAAAAAATAATTAGAAAAGTTTTGTTTAAATTTAAAACTTTAATACATTTGCAGTCCGTTAGAAATAGCGGACTTCTTTTATGGAGTAAAAAGCCGATGTAGCTCAGCTGGCTAGAGCAGCTGATTTGTAATCAGCAGGTCGTGGGTTCGAGTCCCTCTATCGGCTCAGGTCTTTGAAAAGAATGGTGAGATACTCAAGTGGCCAACGAGGGCAGACTGTAAATCTGCTGCGCAAGCTTCGAAGGTTCGAATCCTTCTCTCACCACATTTAATTTATAGCAATATAAATTAAAGAGAAAATGAAATAAAATTGCGAGAGTAGCTCAGTTGGTAGAGCTTCAGCCTTCCAAGCTGACTGTCGCCGGTTCGAGCCCGGTCTCTCGCTCATTTTTTGGCCGGTGTAGCTCAGGGGTAGAGCGTTTCCTTGGTAAGGAAGAGGTCATGGGTTCAATTCCCATCATTGGCTCAAGTATAAATAAAATAGAATTGAATTTAACACTATATATAACTAAGATTTAAAAATTAAATAATCATGGCAAAAGAACATTTTGATCGCTCCAAACCACATTTAAACATTGGTACTATTGGGCACGTTGACCACGGTAAAACAACCTTAACTGCTGCAATTACTATGGTATTGCACGAAAAAGGTTTTTGTGAAGTAAAAAACTTCGACCAGATTGATAATGCTCCTGAAGAAAAAGAAAGAGGTATTACAATTAATACTGCTCACGTAGAATATGCAACTGCTAATCGTCATTACGCTCACGTTGACTGTCCAGGTCACGCGGATTACGTAAAGAACATGGTAACTGGTGCTGCTCAAATGGATGGTGCAATTATCGTTGTTGCTGCAACAGATGGTCCTATGCCTCAAACAAGAGAGCATATCTTATTAGGTCGTCAGGTAGGTATTCCTAGATTAGTTGTATTCATGAATAAAGTGGATATGGTTGATGATGAAGAACTATTAGAATTAGTAGAAATGGAAATTAGAGATTTATTATCATTTTATGATTATGATGGTGATAATACTCCTGTTATTCAAGGTTCTGCTTTAGGTGGATTGAATATGGAGCCTAAATGGGTGGAAAAAATAATGGAATTAATGGATGCTGTTGATTCATGGATTGAATTACCAACTCGTGATGTTGATAAACCATTTTTAATGCCTATTGAAGATGTATTCTCAATTACAGGTCGTGGTACTGTAGCAACTGGTCGTATTGAAACAGGTGTTGCTAATACTGGTGATGCAGTAGAGATTATTGGTATGGGAGCTGAAAAATTAACTTCTGTAGTAACAGGTGTTGAAATGTTCCGTAAAATATTAGATAGAGGTGAAGCTGGAGATAACGTAGGAATCTTATTAAGAGGTATTGCAAAAGAAGATATCAAAAGAGGTATGGTAATTTGTAAACCTAAATCTGTAACTCCTCACGCACATTTTAAAGCTGAGGTTTATATCCTTAAAAAAGAAGAAGGTGGTCGTCACACGCCATTCCATAATAACTACCGTCCACAGTTTTACGTACGTACAACTGATGTAACAGGTACTATTCAATTACCTGAAGGAGTTGAAATGGTAATGCCAGGTGATAACCTTACTATTACTGTTGAATTACACCAAGCAATTGCATTAAATGTAGGTTTACGTTTTGCAATCCGTGAAGGAGGTAGAACAGTAGGTGCAGGTCAAGTAACAGAATTATTATAGAGTTGTTATACCTTAATTAATATAGTTAACACTAAAGGTGCTTTTGTTTTATAAAGCACCTTAATGTGTTAATAATGTGGTAAATACGGGTGTAGCTCAGTTGGTAGAGCACTGGTCTCCAAAACCAGGTGTCGGGAGTTCGAGTCTCTCCACCCGTGCAAAATAATATAAAGAAATGAATTTAGTTAATTATATAAAAGACTCATTTGAAGAGTTACGCAATAAAGTATCTTGGATTTCATGGGAAGAAGCTCAAAAATCTACTGTTGTTGTAGCTATTTTTACAATATTATTTGCTTTGGCAGTATTTCTTGTAGATAAAGTATTTCAAGCAGGTTTAGGAGAATATTTTAAATTATTTTAATTACTAAGATTTAATATGACTGATTCTGTTAAAAAATGGTACGTAGTTAGAGCTATAGGAGGGCAAGAGAATAAAGTAAAAACTTATATTGAAAATGAGATTGCTCGTTTAGGAATGACTGATTATGTTGATAGAGTATTAGTGCCTACAGAAAAAGTTATTCAAATACGTAATGGAAAAAAAATACATAAAGAACGTGTTTATTTTCCAGGCTATATAATGATTGAGGCTAATTTGAGTGGTGAGTTACCACATGTTATTAAATCAATAACTGGTGTAATTGGATTTTTAGGGGAAGTTAAAGGAGGTGATCCTGTTCCTATGAGAAAATCTGAAATAAATCGTATGCTTGGTAAAGTTGATGAGTTATCAGTTCAAAATGATAATGTAGCTATACCTTATGTTATTGGTGAAACAGTAAAAGTAATTGATGGTCCATTTAATGGTTTTGATGGTACTATTGAAAAAATAAATGAAGAAAAGCGTAAACTTGAAGTAATGGTTAAGATTTTTGGAAGAAAAACACCATTAGAATTGAGCTATATGCAAGTAGATAAAATTTCATAATTGTTACAGTAATTTGTGATGTTATAGATTCGCTTCCAATGAATGTATAATTTCTAATTTAAGATTAAAAAATGGCAAAAGAAGTATTTAAGGTTGTAAAATTACAAGTAAAAGGAGGAGCGGCAAATCCGTCACCACCAGTTGGACCTGCTTTAGGAGCTGCCGGAGTTAATATTATGGAGTTCTGTAAGCAATTTAATGCTAGAACTCAGGACAAACCAGGTAAAATTTTACCAGTAGCAATTACTGTGTATAAAGATAAATCTTTTGAGTTTGTTGTTAAAACTCCACCAGCAGCTGTGCAAATTTTAGAAGCAGCTAAAGTAAAGAAAGGTTCACCAGAACCTAACAGACAAAAAGTAGCTACAGTTTCTTGGGATCAATTGAAAACTATTGCTGAAGATAAAATGGTAGATTTAAATGCATTTACTATTGAATCTGCTACGTTAATGATGGCAGGGACAGCACGTTCAATGGGTATTAAAGTAAGTGGAAAAGCTCCAATTAAACAATAAAACAGTTATTAAAAATGGCAAAATTAACTAAAAAGCAAAAAGTAGCGTATGGTAAGGTTGATAAAAATCAATCTTATTCGTTGAAAGATGCTTCAGCTTTAGTAAAAGAAATTACTTCTGTAAATTTTGATGCATCTATTGAGTTAGCTGTTAGATTAGGAGTAGACCCTCGTAAGGCAAATCAAATGGTTAGAGGAGTGGTAACATTACCTCATGGAACTGGTAGAGATGTTAAAGTTTTAGCATTAGTAACACCTGATAAAGAAGCAGAAGCTAAAGAAGCAGGTGCTGATTATGTTGGATTAGATGAATATCTTCAAAAGATTAAAGATGGTTGGACAGATGTAGATGTTATAATTACTATGCCTAGTATAATGGGTAAATTAGGTCCTTTAGGTCGTATTTTAGGACCAAGAGGTTTAATGCCTAACCCAAAAACTGGTACTGTAACTATGGATGTTGCAAAAGCGGTTACAGAAGTAAAAGCTGGTAAGATTGACTTTAAAGTTGACAAAACAGGTATTGTTCATGCCGCTATTGGTAAAGCATCATTTGAAGCTGACAAAATTACAGATAATGCTATAGAATTAATTCATACTTTATTGAAATTAAAACCTACGGCATCTAAAGGTACATACGTTAAAAGTATTTACTTATCAAGTACAATGAGTCCTGGTGTAAACGTTGAACCTAAATCAGTATAATTAAAGTTAAAACTTAGTAATTATGACGAGAGAAGAAAAATCACAAGTAATAGAAGCTTTAACAACACAGTTAACTGAAGGTAATATTATATATCTAGCTGACATCTCAGGATTAAATGCTTTAGAAACATCTAATTTACGTAGAGCTTGTTTTAAAGCAAATATAAGACTGGCTGTTGTTAAAAACACACTGCTTGAAAAAGCAATGGAAAAATCTGATAAAGATTTTGGAGAATTACCATCTGTATTAAAAGGAAATACATCTTTGATGTTTTCAGATATAGGGAATGCTCCTGCTAAATTAATTAAAGAATTTCGTAAGAAATCTAAATTACCTCTATTAAAAGGAGCTTATGTTGAACAATCAATCTATGTTGGTGATGACCAATTAGATTCATTAGTAAGCATTAAATCTAAAGAAGAGCTAATAGGAGATATTATTACAATATTACAATCACCAGCTAAAAATGTTATTTCAGCATTACAATCTGGAGGTAATAAATTATCAGGAATTCTGAAAACTTTATCAGAAAAATAAATAAGTGCACTAATAAACTAAATAATAAAATTTAAACAAAGAGAAATGGCAGATTTAAAAGATTTCGCAGAACAACTTGTTAACTTAACAGTTAAAGAAGTAAATGAGTTAGCTAATATTTTAAAAGACGAATACGGTATTGTACCAGCAGCAGCAGCAGCAGCAGCAGGTCCAGCAGCAAGCGGAGACGTTGAAGCAGAAGCAGAGCAAACTGAATTTACAGTAATTTTAAAAGCAGCAGGTCAATCTAAATTAGCAGTTGTTAAATTAGTTAAAGAACTAACTGGTTTAGGATTGAAAGAGTCTAAAGAAATTGTAGATAGCGCACCAGCACCTATTAAAGAGGGTATAACTAAAGATGAAGCTGAAGGATTAAAAGCGGCATTAGAAGAAGCAGGAGCAGAAGTTGAGCTTAAGTAAGCTTTAACATCTAAAACAATTTAAGGTTTAGGTCTTGGGGTAATCCTTAGACCTAAACCATTTTGCGTATATATTCGTTCTTATAATTTAATAGTTTTTTTAACTTAAAGTTTTGTCCATTGGCCACTAAACAATTCACCGAAAGAATAAACTTTGCATCAGCGAAATTGGTAATGGAATATCCAGATTTTCTAGATATTCAAGTAAAATCGTTTCAAGATTTTTTCCAATTAAAAACAAAAGCTGACGAACGAAGTACCGAAGGATTATATAAAACCTTCCTTGACAACTTCCCTATTTCAGATACTCGAAACAATTTTGTATTAGAGTTTATAGACTACTTTGTTGATCCACCAAGATATTCCATTCAAGAATGTATTGAAAGAGGTTTAACTTATTGTGTGCCTTTAAAAGCACGTTTAAAATTGTACTGTACAGATCCTGAGCATGAAGATTTTGAAACCATAGTTCAAGATGTATATCTAGGTACTATACCTTATATGACTCATAGTGGTACTTTTTGTATCAACGGGGCTGAGAGAGTTGTTGTTTCTCAACTACATCGTTCACCAGGAGTATTCTTCGGACAGTCATTCCACGCAAACGGAACAAAATTATATTCAGCAAGAGTAATTCCTTTTAAAGGTTCTTGGATTGAGTTTGCAACAGATATCAATCAAGTAATGTATGCTTATATTGATAGAAAGAAAAAATTACCTGTAACTACTTTGTTTAGAGCAATTGGTTATGAAAGAGATAAAGATATTCTTGAAATTTTTGATCTTGCAGAAGAGGTTAAAGTTTCAAAAAGCGGTCTGAAAAAAGTTTTAGGAAAAAAATTGGCTGCACGTGTATTAAAAACGTGGTTTGAAGATTTTGTAGATGAAGATACTGGAGAAGTAGTTTCTATTGAAAGAAATGAAATAGTTTTAGATAGAGATACAATTTTAGAAAAAGAACAAATTGATGAAATAATTGAGTCTGGAGCAAAAAGCATTTTACTTCATAAAGAAGATAATGAAATGGGTGATTATGCAATCATTCATAATACTTTGCAAAAAGATCCAACAAACTCTGAGAAGGAGGCTGTTGAACATATTTACAGACAATTACGTAATGCTGAACCGCCAGATTTTGAAACGGCAAAAGGTATTATTGATAAATTATTCTTCTCTGAACAACGTTACAATTTAGGTGAAGTTGGTCGTTATAGAATGAATAAAAAGTTAAACTTAAATGAAAGTATAGACCAAAAAGTTTTAACTAAATTAGATATTATTACTATTATTAAAAACTTAATAAAATTAGTAAATTCTAAAGCAGAAGTTGATGATATTGACCATTTATCTAACCGTCGTGTACGTACAGTTGGTGAGCAATTAGCTAGTCAATTTGGTGTTGGTCTATCTCGTATGGCACGTACGATTCGTGAGCGTATGAATGTTCGTGATAATGAAGTATTTACTCCAATTGATTTGATTAATGCTAAGACTTTATCATCAGTGATAAATTCTTTCTTTGGTACAAACCAGTTATCTCAATTTATGGATCAAACAAATCCATTAGCCGAGCTTACACATAAAAGAAGATTATCAGCATTAGGACCTGGAGGTTTATCTAGAGAAAGAGCTGGTTTTGAGGTTCGAGATGTTCACTATACTCATTATGGGCGTTTATGTCCAATAGAAACTCCTGAGGGACCAAATATTGGTTTAATTTCATCTTTGGCTGTTTTTGCAAAAGTTAACAATTTAGGGTTTATAGAAACTCCTTATAGAGAAGTTTTAGGTGGTAATGTAAATATTACTGATGAACCTAGATATTTAAGTGCTGAAGAAGAAGAAGGGATGAAATTTGCGCAATCAAATCTTCCTTTAGATGAATCAGGTAGATTTGTATCTGAAAAAGTAATTGTACGTGAAGAAGCAGATTATCCAGTAGTTGAAGTTGAAAAAGTTAACTTTATGGATGTTGCTCCTAATCAAATTGCTTCAATTTCCGCCTCATTAATTCCATTTTTGGAACATGATGATGCTAACCGGGCATTGATGGGATCGAATATGATGCGTCAAGCTGTACCTTTAATGAAACCAGAATCCCCAATTGTTGGTACTGGTTTAGAGCGTAGAGTTGCAAAAGATTCACGTATTTTAATGAATGCTGAAGGACCTGGTGTAGTTGAATATGTTGATGCAGATACCATAGAAATTAAGTATGATAAAACTGAAGAAGAGCGTATGGTAAGCTTCGACAGTGATAGTAAAACATATAACTTAATTAAGTTTAGAAAAACCAATCAAGGAACTTCTATTAACCTTAAACCAATTGTTAAAAAAGGGGATAGAGTTGAAGAAGGACAAGTGCTTTGTGAAGGTTATGCAACCCAAAAAGGTGAATTGGCTTTAGGAAGAAATATGAAAGTAGCCTTTATGCCTTGGAAAGGGTATAACTTTGAGGATGCAATTGTAATTTCTGAAAGAGTTGTAAAAGAAGATATTTTTACTTCTATCCATATTGATGAATATTCAATGGATGTAAGAGACACTAAATTAGGTGCAGAAGAATTAACAAACGATATTCCAAATGTTTCTGAAGAAGCTACTAAAGATTTAGATGAAAATGGAATGATCCGTATTGGAGCTGAAGTAAAACCTGGTGATATTTTAATTGGTAAAATTACACCAAAAGGAGAATCAGATCCAACACCTGAAGAAAAATTACTAAGAGCTATTTTTGGTGATAAAGCAGGTGATGTAAAAGATGCTTCTTTGAAAGCTTCTCCATCTTTAAGAGGGGTAGTTATTGATAAAAAGTTATTTGAACGAGCAGTAAAAGATAAATCTAAAAGAGCGCAAGACAAAGTTAGTATTGCGAATTTAGAAAGTAAATATACTGCTAAGTTTGAAGATTTACGTACGGTTTTAACTGATAAACTATTTACACTAATTAGTGGTAAAACTTCACAAGGAGTTTTAAATGATTTGGGTGAAGAAATTCTTCAAAAAGGTAAAAAGTTTACCTTAAAAATGCTGAATTCAGTTCCTGATTTTGCTTATTTAACTCAAGGAGTTTGGACAACTGATAGTCATACAAATACATTAGTAGTTGAATTAATCCACAATTACAAAATTAAAGTAAATGATTTACAAGGAAGTTTACGTCGTGAGAAATTTACAGTTTCAGTTGGAGATGAATTGCCAGCAGGAATTTTAAAATTAGCGAAAGTTTATATTGCTAAAAAACGTAAATTAAAAGTAGGTGATAAAATGGCAGGACGTCACGGTAACAAAGGTATTGTTGCTCGTATTGTTCGTCAAGAAGATATGCCATTTTTAGAAGACGGAACTCCGGTTGATATTGTTTTAAATCCACTAGGTGTACCTTCACGTATGAATATTGGACAAATTTATGAAACAGTTCTTGGATGGGCTGGTCAAAAATTAGATAAAAAGTATGCAACACCAATTTTTGATGGAGCAACTATTGATCAGATTAATGAAATAACAGAGGAAGCAGGCGTACCACAATTTGGACATACCTACTTATATGATGGTGGAACAGGAATGCGATTTGATCAAAAGGCAACAGTTGGAGTTATTTATATGATTAAATTAGGTCATATGATTGATGATAAAATGCACGCACGTTCAATAGGTCCTTACTCATTAATTACGCAACAACCACTTGGGGGTAAAGCACAATTTGGAGGTCAGCGTTTTGGAGAGATGGAAGTTTGGGCACTTGAAGCATATGGTGCATCAAGTACTTTAAGAGAAATCTTAACAGTAAAATCTGATGATGTTTTAGGTAGAGCTAAAACCTATGAGGCTATTGTAAAAGGTGATCCTATGCCAGAACCAGGATTACCAGAATCATTTAACGTTTTAATGCACGAGCTTAAAGGTCTTGGATTAGACGTTAGATTAGAGGAATAACAACAAAGGGATAGCTAAGAGGTTTGTCCTCTTAGCTATTTATATATTTTTTCATTTTTAAAATTCGAATCCATCATTATATCATGGCAAGAAAAATCGAGAAATACACTGTAAAAAAGTTTAATAAAATTTCTATTGGGTTATCATCTCCAGAAGCAATTCTAGAGAAATCAAAAGGAGAAGTATTAAAACCAGAAACCATTAATTACCGTACACATAAACCTGAAAGAGATGGATTATTTTGTGAACGTATTTTTGGCCCAATAAAAGATTATGAATGTGCTTGTGGTAAATACAAGAGAATTCGCTATAAAGGAATAGTTTGTGACCGTTGTGGTGTTGAAGTAACTGAGAAAAAAGTTAGAAGAGATAGAGTAGGACACATTAACTTAGTAGTTCCTATTGCTCATATTTGGTATTTTAAATCATTACCTAACAAAATGGGATACCTTTTAGGTTTACCATCTAAAAAGTTAGATATGATTATTTACTATGAGCGATATGTAGTAATTCAACCTGCTGGAGCAAAAAATGCTGAAGGAGAACCATTACAAAAAATGGATTTCTTAACGGAAGAAGAATATTTAGATATTCTGGAAAGTTTCCCAGTTGAAAATCAATATTTAGACGATAATGACCCAGATAAGTTTATTGCTAAAATGGGAGCTGCTTGTTTAATAGATTTATTTAATCGTATTGATTTAGATGAGCTTTCATATGAATTACGTCATAAAGCTAATACTGAAACTTCTAAGCAACGTAAAACTGAAGCATTAAAAAGATTAAACGTTGTTGAATCTTTTAGAGATGCTAATAAAAACAGAGAAAATCGTCCAGAATGGATGATTATGAAAGTAATTCCAGTAATTCCACCAGAATTACGTCCATTGGTACCTTTAGATGGTGGTAGATTTGCAACTTCAGATTTAAATGATTTATACCGTAGAGTAATTATACGTAACAATCGTTTAAAAAGATTGGTTGAAATTAAAGCTCCAGAAGTTATTTTACGTAACGAAAAACGTATGTTACAAGAATCAGTAGATTCATTATTTGATAACACGCGTAAATCTTCAGCAGTAAAAACGGAATCTAACCGTCCATTAAAATCATTATCAGATTCCTTAAAAGGTAAGCAAGGGCGTTTCCGTCAAAACTTATTAGGTAAACGTGTTGATTATTCTGCACGTTCTGTAATTGTTGTTGGACCAGAATTAAAATTGTTTGAATGTGGATTGCCAAAAGATATGGCTGCAGAACTTTACAAACCTTTTGTAATTAGAAAATTAATTGAAAGAGGAATTGTAAAAACTGTAAAATCTGCAAAGAAAATTATAGATAAAAGAGAACCTGTTGTATGGGATATATTAGAGAATGTTTTAAAAGGACATCCTGTAATGTTAAACCGTGCTCCTACGTTACACCGTTTAGGTATTCAAGCTTTTCAACCAAAATTAATTGAAGGAAAAGCAATACAATTACATCCATTATCATGTACAGCATTTAATGCCGATTTTGATGGAGATCAAATGGCAGTACATTTACCATTAGGTCCTGAAGCTATTTTAGAGTGCCAATTATTATTATTAGGTTCTCATAATATATTAAACCCTGCTAATGGTGCTCCAGTTACGGTACCTTCTCAGGATATGGTTTTAGGGTTGTATTATATGACTAAAGAAAGAAAATCTACTCCAGAGTATCCAATTAAAGGAGAGGGATTAACTTTTTATTCACCTGAAGAAGTAACCATTGCATATAATGAAAAGGCAGTTGATTTAAATGCTGTAATTAAAGTTAGAACAAAAGATTTTAACGAAAAAAGAGAGCTTGTAAATCAAATAATAGAAACTACTGTAGGTAGAGTTTTATTTAATGAAGTTGTACCAGAAGCAGCAGGTTATATTAATGAAGTTTTAACAAAAAAATCTTTAAGAGATATTATTGGTGAAATATTAAAGGTAACTGATGTTCCTACTACAGGAAAGTTCTTGGATGATATGAAGGATATGGGATATATGTTTGCATTCCGTGGTGGTCTATCATTTAGTTTAGGGGATATTATTATTCCACCAGAAAAACATACAATGATTGCTGAAGCTAACGCTCAAGTTGACAATATTATGGTAAACTATAATATGGGTATGTTAACAAACAAAGAACGTTACAATCAGGTAATTGATATTTGGGGTTCAACAAACAATCGTTTAACAGAACTTTCAATGAAACGTTTAAGAGAAGACCAACAAGGGTTTAACTCAGTATTTATGATGCTAGATTCTGGTGCAAGGGGTTCTAAAGAACAAATTAGACAGTTAACAGGTATGCGTGGATTAATGGCGAAACCTAAAAAATCTACATCAAGTGGTGGGGAAATTATTGAAAATCCAATTTTATCTAACTTTAAAGAAGGATTATCAATTTTAGAATACTTTATTTCAACTCACGGTGCTCGTAAAGGTTTGGCCGATACAGCATTAAAAACAGCCGATGCAGGTTATTTAACTCGTCGTTTGGTTGATGTTTCTCAGGATGTTATTGTAAATGAAGTGGATTGTGGTACTTTAAGAGGATTATTTGTTGAACCACTTAAAAAGAATGATGAAATTGTAGAGAGTTTAAGTGAAAGAATTGATGGACGTGTATCATTACACGATGTAGTTGATCCTCTTACGGAAGAATTATTGGTGTCAGCAGGTGAAGAAATTTCTACAGAAATAGCAAGAAGAATTGAAAATTCACCACTAATTGGAGTAGAAGTACGTTCGGCATTAACTTGTGAAGCTAAGAAAGGTATTTGTGCAAAATGTTATGGACATAGCTTATCAACTAGAAAAATGGTTCAAAAAGGTGAGGCAGTAGGAGTTATTGCAGCACAATCAATTGGAGAACCAGGTACTCAGTTAACATTAAGAACATTCCACGTTGGAGGGGTTGCAGGAAATATTTCGGAAGAAAGTAACTTAGACACTAAATTTTCTGGTAAAGCAGTTATTGAAGATTTAAGTACTGTTAAAGGTAAAGATGCTGATGGTAATGAAATTGAAATTGTAATTTCAAGAACATCTGAACTTAAAGTGATTGATGAAAAAACAGGATTAACTCTTAGTACAAATAATATTCCTTACGGTTCTACCATTTTTGTTAAGAATGGTCAAAAACTTAAAAAAGGAGATATCGTTTGTAAATGGGATCCATTCAATGGGGTAATAATTTCTGAATTTGCAGGTACAATTAAGTTCGAAAATATTGAAGTTGGTATCAACTATCTTATTGAAATTGATGAGCAAACAGGTTTTCAAGAAAAAGTTATTATAGAATCTAAAAACAAAAAAACGATTCCAACATTATTAGTGATGGATGACAATGATAATGTGATTAGATCTTATAACTTACCAGTGGGAGCACATTTAATTGTTGAAGATGGAGAAAAAATACCTTCAGGTAAAATTATTGTAAAGATTCCTCGTAAATCAGGTAGATCTGGAGATATTACAGGAGGTTTACCACGTGTAACTGAATTATTTGAAGCACGTAATCCTTCTAACCCAGCAGTTGTATCTGAAATCGATGGAGTTGTTTCATTCGGAAAAATTAAACGTGGTAATCGTGAAATAATTGTTGAATCTAAATTAGGAGAAGTTACAAAGTATTTAATTAAACTTTCTAATCAAATTTTAGTTCAAGAAAACGATTTTATTAAAGCAGGGATGCCACTTTCTGAAGGTGCAGTTACACCAAATGACATTTTAAATATTCAAGGACCTGGAAAAGTTCAGGAGTATTTAGTAAATGAAATTCAAGAGGTATATCGTTTACAAGGTGTAAAAATTAATGATAAACATTTTGAGGTTGTTGTTCGTCAGATGATGCGTAAAGTAAAAATTATTGATTCAGGAGATACATTATTCCTTGAAAATCAATTGATTCATAAAAATGAATTTATTGAAGATAATGATAAAATTTATGGAATGAAAGTAATTGAAAATGCTGGTGATTCTAAAAATTTAAAAGAGGGGCAAATTATTACACCTCGTGAATTACGTGATGAAAATTCTGTTTTACGAAGAGAAGATAAAAACTTAGTAGAGGCTAGAGATGCAAAACCAGCTACAGCTGAACAAATTTTGCAAGGTATTACAAGAGCGTCATTACAAACTAAATCGTTTATTTCTGCTGCATCATTCCAAGAGACTACAAAAGTATTAAACGAAGCTGCAGTTAGTGGTAAAGTTGATTATTTAGAAGGATTGAAAGAAAATGTTATTGTTGGTAAACGTATTCCAGCAGGAACAGGGATGAGAGATTACGATAATATTATTGTAGGTTCTAAAGAAGAAATGGACTCAAAATTATAATCATGAGCGATCAAAAATCTAAAAAAGAAGGGCAAATAAATATTGAACTTGATGATAAAGTTGCTGAAGGCACTTATGCTAACTTAGCAATAATTAATCATTCCGTTTCAGAGTTTATTGTTGATTTTATAAGTGTTATGCCTGGGCAACCAAAGGCAAAAGTGAAATCAAGAATAATTTTAACCCCTCAACATGCAAAGCGATTAGTGAAAGCATTGGCTGAAAATGTTAAAAGATTTGAGAAAAATCATGGTGAAATAAAAGATTATGAACAGCCTCCTATTCCAATGAATTTTGGACCTACAGGTGAAGCATAACTAACTTAAAAACCCGAACAATTGTTCGGGTTTTTTTATTTTAGGATTACCGCATCATAAGCCTTTTTTAATTTTTTAATCACAAATTCTATCTCGTGCTCATCTAAATGCCCAAATCCAAATCGAATAGCACATGTATTTTTATTTTGATAAAGAATAGTTTTTGGTAGAAATAAATCATTTTTTTCGGCTTCTTTAGCTAGTTTTAATAGCGATATTTTCGGCTGAAACTGTAACCATATGGCTAATCCACCTGAAGGAATTTCCCATTGCGCGTTATCTATAAAATATGTAGTTAAAAGATTACATAAAACATCTCGTCTTTTTTTATAGGTGACAATACTCTTTTTCGTAAGCCGGTATATTTCCCCTTCATTAATTAATTCCAATAGCATTTGTTCTTGGATTAAATCACCTTGTTTATCTATTAACTCTAAATAATTCTTAGCTTCCGAAATCAGGTTTTCTGGGGCTATTACAAATCCTATTTGAAAACTTGGAAATAAGGACTGCCCAAGTTTTCCTAAATATATAACCATACCATTTGCATCTGAACACGCCATAGGTAGCATTGCAGAACCTTCAAACTGAAAATCATAATCATAATCATCTTCAATAATAGCAAATCCATACTCTTTAGCTAGTTGTAGTAACTCTAAACGACGTGTTGCACTTAATGTAACAACAGTTGGGTAATCTCTATGAGCGCATATATATACACATCTAATACTATGTTTTACGAAGTGCTTCTTTATATATTCAATATTTAAACCATTTTGATCTACTGGAATTGTTTTTATTCTTGCACCTGTTTGTTGAAAAATCATATTAGATGCATAATTACTTAAATGTCCTACTAATACAATATCGTTTTGTTTTATTAAGAGTTGAGATACCACATATAAACTCATTTCAGTACTACGTGTATTTATTATATTATTAGGGCTAATATGAAATCCTCTAGTTGCATTTAAGTAATTACATAATTGAGCTTGGAATAAAGAGTTGAAAAAAGGGTCTGATCTGTTCCATTTATTGATTAAAGTTTTACGTTTCATTGAAGCGCTATACCACCTTGAGAATTGATGCACAGGATGCAAGCGTAAATCTGGTTTACCATCATTAATGGAATACTTTGTTTTTGAAAACTGAATAGTTGAAGCTAAATGAAATGACTCTTGAAAAGGAAATCCTGTTTTTTTTGCATAAGTAAATACTTCATTTAATTTTTGGGAAGTTGCTTTTATTTTTGCATTTATTTGCTCAGGTTCTATAACAAAAGTACCTTTATTTGGTATAATTTCAACCCAACCTTGTGAGGCCAACTCCTCATAGATAGCAACTGTAGTATTCCTGTGAACATTTAATAATTTACTTAATACTCTTGTTCCTGGTAGCATTGTTCCTTTGGATAAATAGTTACGCTGGATAGCATTTATAATTTGCCCCGAGGCCTGTATATATAGCGGTTGTAGTTTAGATTTATCTAAATTAATTAGTTGTTTAAAAAGAGCATTAACCGGACTATCTTTCATTTTAAAACTGGACTATGTTAATCGTCCGGAAAGTTACTATTTTTGCGGCAGTTTTTAAATCACTATTTATGAAAAATTCAATTAAAATAATTATACTATTTGTGTTTACAACATTAACGGTAAATGCACAAAATGACACTATTAAACTGAAAGAAGTAATTGTTTCATCAAACCGTATATCATTACCAATTTCTGAAGGATCTAGAACAGTTTCTGTTATTAGTTCTGTCAAAATAGCAAATACTCCCGCAACAAATTTAGCTGATTTATTGCAAACCGTTGCAGGTGTAGATGTGAGACGAAGAGGTACAGATGGTATGCAATCAGATTTATATATTCGTGGTGGTAACTTTGATCAAACCTTACTATTAATTGATGGCGTAAAAATGGATGATTCACAAACAGGTCATCATACAATGAATGCCATTCTATCATTAGATAATATTGAGAGAATTGAAATTGTAAAAGGACCTGCAGCTCGTATTTATGGACAAAACGCTTTTGCTGGCGCTATTAATATTGTAACCAAAAAAATAACTAACAATTCTTTGAATGTTAAATTAGGATATGGTTCTTATGAGAATAGAAAAATTGCAGTTGGTATTCAAGAAAAGTTTAATGATAATGCTGCTATATTGGCGCACATTGAGAAGCAAAAATCTGATGGGTACAGAATTAATTCTGATTTTGATAATACAGCTGTGTTTTTGAAGTCTCAACTTAAAAATTATACTATAATTGCATCGTTTAATGAACGTAAATTTGGAGCCGAAAATTTTTATACCTCAAATCCTAATTTTAAAGAGTATGAAGAAACTCAAAATAGTTTGTTCGCAGTAGCTTCAAATTATAATTTTCAAAATTTAACATTTAAACCACGTATTTATTGGAGAAGAAATCAAGATATGTTTTTATTGAAAAGAGAAGATCCTTCTTTTTATAGAAATTTTCATATTTCAAACAAAGTGGGTGTTGAAGCAAACATGGTTTATAGATCAAAGTTGGGGAAAACAGGTTTTGGAATTGATGCTTCAAAAGTTTATTTATCAAGTAATAATTTAGGGGATAGAGAAAGATTTGTATTAAACTCATTTTTTGAGCATCGTTTTGATAATTTAGAAAAATTTGATGTTACTTTAGGAATTGCAATTAGTTCATTTTCTGATTTTGATACTCAATTTTTACCAGGTATAGATATAGGATATGATATCACAAGTAATTTAAAGATTTTTGGAAATATTGGTTATACGTATAGAGTACCAACGTATACGGATCTTTATTATTCTGACCCAGGGAATGAAGGAAATCCTGATTTACAGCCTGAATCTGCTATTTCTGAAGAGATTGGTATTAAATACTTAACAGATAATTTTAATCTTACATTTTCTTTATTTAATAGAAATTCGGATAATTTAATTGATTGGACGAGAAGCACAATTACTGAAAAATGGAAAACTCAAAATTTTAGTAGTGTTGAAACCAAAGGTTTTGAAACATCAGTTAATTATCAATTTAAAATGGGACAATTTCTTCAAAACTTAGATGTGAATTACAATTTTATAGATGATAAAATTAATGATACCAATGTGAATTTTACACGTTATTCATTAAATAGTTTAAAACATCAGTTTACTGCAAGTTTTGATACTAAATTTCTAACATTTTTAAAGCAAAGTATTTCTTATAGATATGTTGAAAGAACAATGGGGCAAAGTTATAACTTGGTTGATGCAAAAGTGAGTGCCACTTTAAGTAATTTTGAAGTATCGCTAAACGCAAATAATATATTAAATACAGCTTATATTGAAGTTGGACAAGTACCAATGCCAAAGGGAAATGTAATGTTTGGGCTTAAGTATAACATTTATTAATCATGATTAATTTGATTAAACCTATAAGAATCCGAATATATGTTCGGATTTTTTATTTTGTAAATTTTAGTTAAGCTAAAATAAATTATTTAAGGTATATTGAATTCGAAATTTAAATGCTTACTTTATGAAAGAAAGAATACAATCGTTTGAAGTGTTTTACGCATTTTATTTGAAACAGCATCGTAATAAAACTTGTAGATTATTACATATAATAGGAACAACAATAGTTTTAGCATTAGCTTTAACTTCAATTATACATTTAAACCCATATTGGCTTATTTTCATACCCTTAAGCGGTTATGGTTTTGCTTGGGTAGGTCATTTCTTTTTTGAAAGAAATAAACCAGCGACCTTTAAATATCCATTATGGAGTTTAAAATCTGACTTTAAAATGTATTTTCAAATTCTTTCAGGGAAAATAACACTTGACTCTTCAAAAGATTAATGATTCTGTATTAAATCAAATAAGATTTATAAATTACACGTATAATAATTATTAACAATACATCAAAAAGAAAACGTTTTCGTTAGTAATTCACTAATTTAAGCATCTTTTTTTGTTAAAATTTTGACAAATTTATAAAATATATTTTGTTATAATTTTAAAGTTATTGTATCTTTGTACCATAATTAATACTAACAATTATGAAAGTCAATAAAATAGAAAAAAATCAGGACAGCAAAATAAAATCAGCTACGGTAGATTTTAGAAATGCGAAAAGTATAACTTGGAACAGTAAAAGAAGATTTGGAATATAAGAATAGATAAAAAATTGTATTGGTTATTTGAATTAGAAGCGTTAGGTTTACCTAACGCTTTTTTTTGTTTAATACTCAAATAATTCTTCAGTGTCAATGTTTAAATTCTGTAAGAACTGAACTGTTTTTTTTATTTCTAAACTTAAAACAATATCATTCTCAATAAAAGGAACTTCACTTCTAAATAGTTTTAAAAATGACTCCAAAAATGGTGATGTTTTAATAGGCAATCTAAAATGAAGTGCTTGTGAAGCATTCAGCAACTCAATTGCTAAGATAGTTTCAATATTATCAACAATTTGTTTTGCTTTCGTTGCAGCATTTGCACCCATACTTACGTGGTCTTCCTGTCCGTTACTAGACACTATTGAGTCAATGGAAGCTGGTGTTGCTAATTGTTTGTTTTGGCTAACAATACTTGCAGCGGTATATTGTGGAATCATAAAACCACTATTTAAACCTGGATTCTTCACTAAAAATGGAGGTAAACTTCTAAGTCCTGAAACAAGTTGAAATGTTCTTCTTTCTGAAATGCTACCTAATTCTGCCATAGCGATACTTAAAAAGTCAAAAGCTAAAGCTAAAGGTTGTCCGTGAAAGTTTCCACCTGAAATTATTTCATCGGCTTCAATAAATATATTAGGATTATCTGTTACAGAGTTAATTTCAGTTAAAAAAGTTTTTTTGCAATAATCTAAAGCATCTTTACTTGCTCCATGAACTTGAGGCATACATCTAAATGAATATGGATCTTGTACATGCTCTTTATATTGTTCAATTAATTCACTGCCATCTAAAAAATTACTAATTCTTTTAGCTGTTTTAATTTGACCATTATGAGGTCTAATAAAATGAATTAACTCATTAAATGGCGATAACCTTCCATCAAAAGCTTCTAAAGATAATGCACCAACTAAGTCAGCAAAATAGGAAAGTTTGAAAGATTTTAATATTAAATGAACCCCATATGCACTCATAAATTGAGTACCGTTTAATAATGCCAAACCTTCTTTCGATTTTAATTCAATTTTATTCCAATTAAATTTCTTCAAAAGTTCTTCCCCTGAAATTCGTTCATTATTGTAATATACTTCTCCCTTTCCAATTAACGGCAGTGATAAATGTGCTAATGGAGCCAAATCTCCCGAAGCACCTAAAGAACCTTGTGTATAAATAACAGGAATAATATTATGATTGTAAAAATCTATTAGTCGTTCAACTGTTTTTAATTGTACGCCAGAGTATCCATAACTTAATGACTGAATCTTAAGAATTAACATTAATTTTACAATATCTTTTGAAACTTCACTTCCTGTTCCACAAGCGTGGCTCATCACTAAATTTTCTTGTAATAATTGTAAATTATCGCTGTTAATTTTAACATTACATAACGATCCAAACCCAGTATTAATACCATAAATAGGAGCAGAGTCTGATTTTACTTTTTTATCTAAATAGTCTCTACACTTATTAATATTTTCTATAGCTTCTTCAGAAAGTTGAAGTTGCTTTTCAGTAAATAAAATGGTACTTAAAATTTCAAAATTCAATTGCTTAGAATCTATATAATGTATGTTGCTCATGTCTTATTTTTAATGGTATCAAAATTCAATAAACCAATTGATATATGCAAATTATTTGTTAAAGTAATGCTAATTTTACCTTATAAGATAATAAATTTTATCTTTGACAAATTATTAACAAATTAAGTATTTAATATGAAAAATATATGGTTTTTTGTTGCTGTATTAATGGTGATTTCTTGTAAAAATGAAGCACCTAAAGATTATGCAATTATTTCAGGTAATATTATTAATGTAAAAGGTGAACTTACTATTAATAGTAATGATAGAATAATTAAAAAAGTAATTAATGTAGCGGAAGATGGTAGCTTTACAGATACCCTTAAAATTAAAACCGATACTTATTTTTTGTATGACGGAAAAAATAAAACTAAAGTTTATATTGATGCAGGAAATAATGTAAATATTAGTTATGATGCCAATGATTTAGAAAATAGTTTAATATTTTCGGGTGTTGGTTCTGAAATAAGTAATTATTTATTTTCTAAAGAGAAAAAAGAGAAAGAATTAGCAGGGAATAATACGGATGTATATAAACTTGAAGAATTAGCATACAAAACTAAATTTAATGAAATTAAAACTGCTTTAGAAGGAATATTATCAGCTTCAACAGGTATTTCAAAAGAATTTAAAGTAAAAGAGTTAAGAAATATTAACTACTCATACTTATATCAAATTTCTATTTACCAACAATATCATGAGCATTATGCTGAAAAACCTGGTTTTAAAATATCTGAAGGATTTTTAAATGAATTAGGAAACTTTAATTATGAAAATGAAGAAGACTTTACATTTTCTAGTGATTATGAAAAAATAGTTACTTCACATTTTTATGAAGAAGCTACTAAATTGGTAGAAAAAGATTCTATTACCGAAGAATTTGCTTTTATAAAAGCTGTTAGTATCATACCAAATGAAACTATAAAAAACAGCTTATTATTTAATAATGCAAAATATGGGATTACATATACTGAAGAATTGGAGAAGTTTTATGCGATGTTTATGAAAATTTCAACAAATGATATTCATAAAAAGGAAATTACTGAAAGTTATGATAAGTTAAAAACAGTAGCAAAAGGTCAACCTTCACCACAATTTAATAACTATGAAAATTTTGCTGGAGGAACAACCTCTCTAAGTGATTTAAAAGGAAAATATGTTTATGTAGATGTTTGGGCAACGTGGTGTGGACCTTGTAAGAAAGAAATACCTTTTCTTCAAAAAGTTGAAAAACAGTATGAGGGTAAAAATATTGAGTTTGTGAGCCTTTCAGTAGATAAGTTAGAAGCTCATGATAAATGGCAAAATATGGTTAGGGAAGAGCAATTAGGAGGAATTCAGTTATTTGCTGATAACAGCTGGAAATCTGATTTTGTAACAGGATACTTAGTTAAAGCAATTCCTCGTTTTATTTTAATTGATCCAAACGGTACTATCGTAAATTCCAATGCGCCAAAACCATCTGAAGCTAGATTGATTGATTTGTTTAATGAATTAAGTATTTAATAATAACTAACATATAAAAATGAAAAAAATAATTTGGATTTTTTTAACACTGCTAATGGTCTCTTGTAAAAACGAGGTTAAAGATTATGTAACTTTAAAAGGGACTCTTAAAACTGTTGGAGTTGAAAAGATAGTGATACAAGGAAGAGGGTTTTCTAAAGAAATTGCTGTTGATAAAAATGGTGTGTTTTCTGATACTTTAAAAATATCTGATGGTGTTCATGCAATTGCAAATGGGAATGATAGAATTACATTGTATTTAAAAAACGGTTTCGATTTAAATTTAGAATTTAAAGGCGAAAAATTTTCTGATGGTATTTCTTTTACAGGAAAAGGGGCTGAAACAAATAATTTCATGGAGAATAAACGCTCGTTTTACATGAGTGATTTAGCAAACCCTAAAACATATTTTAAATTAGAAAAGGAAGCTTATACAGCTAAAGTTATTGAAGCTAAATCTATATTGGAAGCTTACAAAGAAACTGCCACTAATTTGGATTCAATAATTATTAAAATGGACGAAAGAAATGACGAAATGTTTTTTGGTTATATTGAGTCTAATTACGAAAAAATGCATGAAAATATAGTGCGTTTCGCAAAAGGAAAAGTGTCTCCTGTTTTTACTAATTATGAAAACAGTAATGGAGGTACTACATCATTGTCAGATTTAAAAGGCAAATATGTTTTTATTGATGTTTGGGCAACTTGGTGCGCACCTTGTAAAGCTGAAATACCATATTTAAAAGTATTAGAAAAGGAATTTCATGGTAGGAATATAGAATTTGTAAGTATTTCTGTGGATAAGCCAGAAGCTTATGAAACGTGGGTTCAAATGGTGAAGAATGAAGGGTTAAGTGGTGTGCAATTATTCGCTGATACAGATTTTGAGTCTACATTTATTACTGAATATGGTATAAATTCTATTCCAAGATTCATTTTGTTAGATCCTGAAGGTAATATTGTTGATGCAGATGCTGATAGACCGTCTAATCCTAAATTAAAAGCTTTATTTATTGAATTAGGAATTTAATTTATCATAAAAAAACCGTCTAAAATTTCATTATGTTTTAGACGGTTTTTTTTACGATTATAGTTTAAGCTTCTGATGAAGGTTCTGCCTTTTCACTTTCAACTTCTTCTATATTTTCTTGATTAAATAAATCTAATATTGCATTGGGTAAATATTCTAAAATAGTACTTGCAGTAAAAGTTTCATAAGCAGTTTCTTGAATAGCAATATCAGCAGTTTTTCCATGTAAGAAAACACCAAAAATAGCAGCGTTTTTAGGTTGGTAACCTTGCGCAATAAGGCCAGTGATAAGCCCAGTTAGCACATCGCCACTTCCAGCAGTTGCAAGTGCTGGATTTCCAGTAGAGTTAAAATACATTGATTCACCATCAATAACAGCAGTATGTGCTCCTTTAATAACTATGATTAAGCTGTGTTCTTTACAAAATTTTAAAGCAATTTCAAGTTTATCATAATCATTTTTCCAAATTCCAATTAACCTTTCTAGTTCTTTTGGATGCGGTGTTAAAATAGTCTTTTCAGGTAAATAGGTGAGAAGTGATTTATTTTGAGCAAGTAAATTAATAGCATCAGCGTCTATGACTAGTGGTAATTTATTTTCTTTAATAAATTTTTCAAATCCTATGGCTGTTTTTTCAGAAGTTCCCATTCCGGGCCCAATACCTATTATAGTTGGGATTGTTTTAAAATTATAATAGGTTAAAACTTGTTCGTCATCAACTTCAACCATTGCTTCTGGCGCAGAAATTTGTAAGATGTTATAACCGCATTTTGGTAGATAAGCGGTCACTAAACCACTACCAATTTTTAAAGCAGCTTTTGTGGCTAGCGTAACCGCTCCAATTTTACCAAAACTTCCGCCAATTATTAAAGAATGACCATAAGTTCCTTTATGAGACCATTTATTGCGAGGTTTATATAAAGGAATGATGTCACTTTTTGAAATGTAATGCAATTTTGGTTGTAAATTATGTATAAAATCTTCATCTAAACCAATATCAATTACCTCCCAAGTATTCAGATATTCTTTATTTTCAGGTAGTAAAAACGCCAATTTAGGAGTTTGGAAAGAAAGCGTATGACTAGCTCTTAAAACCACTTGTTTAGGTAGTAATGTTTTATCACTGAAAAGTCCAGAAGGAACATCAATTGCAAGTGTAAAAACTTTTGTGTTATTAATATATTGAATTAATTTTTTAGTAAAGCCTTCAGGTTTTCTTGTTAATCCGTTTCCAAAAATAGCATCAATAACTATATCTTCAAACGAAACTTCAGGAAATTCATTCTCATTATTAATTACTGTTGGCCATACTCCTAATTCTTTTAAGCGGCTGTAATTTGTTAAAAATTCATTGGTTCTTTTATCGCTAAAATTAACAATATAACAACTTACATTATAGCCATGTTGAAATAATTGCCTTGCAATTACTAAACCATCTCCACCATTATTTCCAATACCACAAAATACATGAATTTTAATATGCTGACCTTGTAATCGACTGTGCAACCATTGAAAGCAAAGAGTAGCAGCATGCTCCATTAAATCAACTGAAGCTATATTATTGTTTGTAATAGTTACTTTATCTGCTTTTGCAAGTTGTTTTGGAGATAGTATATACATACTAATAAAGTTAATAAAAAAAACCTCTCAAAGTTGAGAGGTTTAGTTTTATTTTATCCTTTAAAAACACCCATGTTTTCATATTTATCCATTCGTTGTTTTATCAATTCTTTAGATGATAAATCTTTTAATTCTTTATAAGCTTTAAGAATGGTTTTTTCAACTTCTTTAAAAGCGGCTTCACGATCATAATGTGCTCCTCCAAGCGGTTCTTTAATAATACCATCAATTAACTTTTGCTTCTTCATATCTTCAGCAGTTAATTTTAGGGCTTCTGCAGCTTCTTCTTTATGTTCCCAGCTTCTCCATAAAATAGAAGAGCATGATTCTGGAGAAATAACAGAATACCATGTGTTTTCCATCATGTAAACTCTATCTCCAACACCAATACCTACTGCGCCACCTGAAGCTCCTTCACCAATTACAACAGTAATAATAGGTGTTTTTAAGCGAGTCATTTCTAAAATATTTCTAGCAATTGCTTCGCCTTGCCCACGTTCTTCAGCTTCTAAACCTGGATAAGCTCCTGGAGTATCTAATAAAGTCACCACAGGAATACCAAATTTTTCAGCCATTTTCATTAGTCGTAATGCTTTTCTATAACCTTCAGGGTTAGACATTCCGAAATTTCTATATTGACGAGTTTTAGTATTGTATCCTTTTTGTTGACCTATGAACATAAATGATTGATCTCCAATTTTACCTAAACCTCCAACCATTGCTTTGTCATCACCTACTGTTCGGTCTCCATGTAATTCCATAAAGGTATCACCTGTAAGTGCATTAATATGATCTAATGTGTAAGGTCTATTTGGATGACGAGAAAGCTGAACTCTTTGCCAAGCAGTCAAGTTTTTGTAGATATCCTTTTTTGTTTTAAGTAATTTTGCTTCAATATTTTTGCAAGTTTCGCTCACATCAACATCACTATCTTTACCAATTAATTCACATTTAGTAAGTTGTTCTTCTAATTCTTTAATAGGTAATTCAAAATCTAAATATTCCATATTTTTAAGTTTGGATGTAACTACAAATATAATAACTTCTTAAATTTGAAAGTTATATTATTTGCTTTTTTTATTTTTTAAAATTCCGTTAATGATAACAGTTGTAACTATAACGAGTCCTCCAATATAAAATTGAGGACTCATTTTTTCTTTATCACCAAAGAATAGTACAGCTAAAATAATACCATAAACAGGTTCTAAATTTACGGTTAACATTACGGTGTATGGCGTTAAATACTTCATTATATTTACTGAAACTACAAAAGCATAGGCGGTACAAATACTGCTTAATATTAATAGGTAAATGATATCTGAATTTTTTAGAGAGAAGTCTTGAATTGAAAAATCAGCTGTTGCTAAAACATAAATAGAGATAAATGCAACGCCAAAAAGTAACTGATAAAACGAAATTATATCAGCTTCATGTTTTCTAATATACAAACCATTTAATACTGTAAATAATGCTGATAAAAATGATGCTATTAAAGCATAAATGATTCCTAATGCATATTGACTTTCAACATTAAAAATAATGTATAATCCAGCAATAACGATAAGTCCAAAAAATAATTCTAAAATTATCAGTCTTCTTTTAAAGAATAAAGGCTCAATAAGCGATGTAAATAGTGCTCCTGTACTCATTGCAACTAAAGCAATTGAAATATTAGCAACTTTTATAGCTGAAAAAAAAGCAATCCAATGTAAAGCTATTATAATACCACTTAATAAAAATTTTAACAATGCTCTGGGGGAAGTTTTTAGAGACTTTTTTTTAATTAAAAAATAGATTAAAAGAATTAAAACAGCAAAAAACATTCTATACCACACTAATGGAATTGCATCAACACTAATTAATGCACCTAAAATAGCTGTAAACCCCCAAATAAATACCAATAAATGGAGATGTAAATAGTTGTTCAGTTTAGTTTTTGGCATTTCTAATGTATAAATAGATTGCTAATGCTCCAAAAATAATATTTGGAGACCATACCATTATAAATGAATTTGTATTTGCCCCAGCTCCTAAAACTTCCGCAATTTTCAAGAAAAAAACATAAATAAACATTAGTGAAATACCAATTGCAAGATTAACTCCCATTCCACCTCTTCGCTTTTTTGATGCAAGGGCTACTGCAATAAAAGTTAATATGTATGATGATATAGGTAAACTAGTTCTTTTATGAAATTCAACTAAATAGGTATTTAAATTACTAACTCCACGTTTTTTAGATTGTTGAATGAAATCATATAATTTAAATGATGTCATTTCTTTGGCCATATAGGCTACATTTACTAAATCTTTAGGTGTAAAAGCAAAAGTAGTATCTAATTTTGTGCCGTATTCAATACTGTCCTTATCCTTAAAAATATATCTTTTTCTATAGTTAGTTAATGTAAAAGTGCTATCATTTTCTTTCCATCTAATATTATCAGAAAATAATTTATAAGTAAGTTTGTTCCCTTCAAATTTCTCATAAGAAAAATTATACCCCATATTATTTTCAACTCTAAAGTTCTTTAAGAAGATATAATCATTAGGACCTAATTGTAAGTTTACGTTATTTAAATAGCTTGCATCAAACTTTTTTGTAGCCAGATAAGTTCTTATAAATTCTTCATATATTTTGTTGCTACGGGGTACAATAAAATGGTTCATGAGCAATGCAAAAACAGTAATAATTGTAGCTCCTATAAAATAAGGCTTGAGAAATCTTGTAAACGATATTTTGGCTGAATGTATTGCAATAATTTCTGTATTTCCAGCCAATTTTGAAGTGAAAAATATAACTGCAATAAATAGTGCTAAAGGCAAAAAAGTATTTCCAAAAATGATGATAAAATTCAGATAATAATCCTTAATAATTTCACCAACAGATAAGTCAGCATGTCTTAAGAACTTATCAACTTTTTCAGATACATCAATGGCAATGGCTATTGGTAATAATAAAGTTAATACTAAAGCAACAGAGCTTAAATATTTTTTTAAAATGTATTTATCAAGTATTCTCAATTGCTAACTTTTTTATTAAAGTCTTTTGTCTAATTGTTTTACCATGCGGTTTTTCCATTCGGTAAAATCACCTGCTAATATATGCTTTCTTGCTTCACGAGTCAACCATAAATAAAAACCTAAATTATGAATTGAAGCGATTTGTTTTCCTAACAATTCATTAGCAGCAAATAAATGGCGTAAATAAGCTTTTGAATAGATGGTATCTACAAAAGTTATATCCATATCATCTATAGCAGAAAAATCATTTTCCCATTTTTTATTTTTAATATTTATGGTTCCATGAGCTGTAAATATCATTCCGTTACGAGCATTACGCGTGGGCATTACACAATCAAACATATCAATTCCTAACGCAATATTTTCTAAAATGTTAATTGGTGTACCAACTCCCATTAAATATCTTGGTTTATCTTCTGGAAGAATTGCTGTTACAATTTCAGTCATTTCATACATTTCTTCAGCAGGTTCACCAACTGAAAGCCCTCCAATTGCATTTCCTTCTGCACCAACGGAAGCAATAAATTCAGCAGATTGTTTTCTTAAATCTTTATAAGTACTTCCTTGAACTATAGGGAAAAAGGCTTGACTATAATCGTATTTAAATGGCGTTTTTTCCAAATGAGTGATGCAACGGTTTAACCAACGATGTGTCATGTGCATAGAGCGTTTGGCATAGTTATAATCACAGGGATAAGGCGTGCATTCATCAAAAGCCATAATAATATCAGCGCCAATTGTACGTTGTATATCCATCACGTTTTCAGGTGTAAATGTATGATAAGAACCATCAATATGACTTTTAAATTTCACACCTTCTTCTTTAATTTTTCTTGTTCCTGAAAGTGAATAAACCTGATAACCACCACTATCAGTTAAAATATTACGATCCCAATTCATAAATTTGTGCAAACCGCCAGCTTGTTCTAAAATTTGTGTTTTTGGGCGTAAGTACAAATGATATGTATTTCCTAAAATAATATCAGGATTTATTTCATCTTTTAATTCAGTTTGGTGAACACCTTTAACAGTACCAACAGTACCAACAGGCATAAAAATTGGTGTTTCAATTGTACCGTGATCGGTAGTTATTATTCCAGCTCTTGCCTTGCTTTGAGCGTCAGTTTTCTTTAATTCAAATTGCATAGTCGGCAAAGATAGTTATATAAGATTTAAAGTTGAAAGTTAAAAGTATGAAAGTTAAAAGTTAAAAGTTTCGTTTTCTTTTTTGAAGTCTTGGATTAGTACTTGGGGAAAATTTCTTTTTTTGAATATCTTTAGATGCTTCTTCTGTTTTAGATGAAGTAGAAATCATGGCATTAATTTGATGCATTTCTTCAGAAGTTAACGCTCTATATTCACCAACCTTTAGGTTTCCTAAACTTACATTCATAATTCGAATTCGTTTAAGTTTTGTTACTTCATAATCAAGGTATTCACACATTCTTCTAATTTGCCTGTTTAAACCTTGAGTTAAAATAATTCTGAAGGTAAAATCAGTCAGTTTTTCAACGATACATTTTTTGGTTAACGTTCCTAAAATAGGAATTCCTTGACTCATTTTTTGAATAAAATCAGTCGT
>NZ_JBFFOE010000028.1:0-31252 GCF_041562875.1 Lutibacter sp.
CTTTCAACTGAGGCATCTCCAGCAACATTTGCCGTTGAAAAATGTATTTTATCTTCATCGGGAGTTTGCTCTACTTCAATTTTTGTATCGCCATCAGCATCAATAAGTGAAGCTCCTGAAGTCAGTTCCCTCCATGCAGGTATAGTTATGGTTCCATTGTAAAACCAAAAGCTTTTTGTGGTAGTATCAAAAACCAACAAACCATTTGCAGGTGTTGAAATTGCCAATCGTTGAACATCTGTCATTCTTGGAATTAAAATTCCCTTTTTTGCATTTACATCTAAAGTGGACACATCAATATCTAACATAGATGAAGCATCTGGAGTGGTTGTTCCAATACCAACTTGTGCACTTGCATTAAATGATATGAAAAACATTACATTTAAGGCTATAATGAATATTTTTAGATTTATTTTTCCCATTTTTAAATTCTTTTAATTTAACTTTTATTTATATTTTATTGAAATTATTAATTACATACCCATTGCAAAAAAGTTAAACGATTTGACAAATATTGATCCAGCTCCTCCAACCTTACCAACATAAAATTCTATATATTCATCTTTAGCAAGCCATAAAGCAACATGCATTGCTGAACTTTGATTATCTGTATTACTACCACTCTTAATTATAATTTTGGATTTGTCTTGTACATTCCCATTTTTAGCAACTCCAAATACAAAAATATCGGCATTAGCTCCAGGTGTAAAACTAAAACTTAACGCAATGTGAAATAACCGAGTAGTGGTTCCTCTATAGGTTAATTTAGAATTAGTAACAGCTTGAGTAGGAGTTCCTGAAGTAGAATTTGTGAAATTAGAATCAAAACTGTCATTTAAAAAGTTAACGCCAGACGCTGGGTTAACTTTAGTCATTCCATCATTTCCAGATGCACCTGTTGTACCCGCACCAAGTGACAAGGAAGGAGCGCTAATATTAAAATAACTTAATTCACCCATCGGCACCATTAAACGGCCCTGAGGAGTTATTGTCCCTGTAAATGTTTTATTTCCAGCAATATTACTTTGGTTAGTTGTTAAATCTACATAGCTGCCAGTTCCATTTTCTACAACTTGCCAAGAAGTACCATTGTGGTAATTTAATTTGTTGGTATCTATGTTATAAATTAACAAACCAGTTGCTGGTGTTGTAATAGCATCTCTTGCTGTTGTATCCATTCTTGGAGGAAGAAATCCTTTATTAGAAGAAGTAATATCTAGTATAGAAGACGTATTAGGATTTGTTGTTCCAATACCAACTTGAGCAACAGCATTTAATCCTATAAAAAACATAATGACTAAGGCTATAAAAAATACTTGTAAATTTATTGTTTTCATGTTCTACAATTTTAATTTACAATTTTATAGGTCTTTTTTACTCCTTCAGACTCAACCAATACTAAATACATTCCTTTTTTAAATTCAAAAGGAATTGAAATTTGTGTTTGGCTTAATAAATTTGTAGTTACTTTTACCAATTGTTGCCCTAACATATTAAAAATAAATACGTTATTTAATTTTAATTCATTGGGTTTGTTAATGATAATACTATTGTTTTTATTATAAAAAACAATCATATTTGTATAAATTTCTTCTTCTAAAACAATCTCTTCTTCTATAACAATTACTTCTTTTGGTTTAAAAACTAATTTAAATCTATCTAAGTATTCTCCTGCTGGCAAATTAGGAGTAAAATTAGCAGCACTTAAATTGTAAATTGTATCTAAAACAACATCTTTTAAATACACTTTTTCATTAAAATTTTCAACAGCATCTAACATAATAGTATGTATACCTTCTTCTTCAATTATTAAACCCAAAGGAAATTCATACGTGTCATCAAAAGCTCCAACACCTTGTATTACATATTTTTTAGTTAAATCGTTTTCAATAATATAAAAAAGTTCATCTTCTCTTGATCCAGACATAATAGCATCATAACCTCTATTATAATTTATATCAGCTGGTGAATTTGGTAAAAAACCCAAAGCCAATTGCCTATGAAAACCTTCTGGATCTTCATATCCAATTCTTATAAAGCTATTTATATCTTCTTGTGTTTTTGAGCTAGCAGTTTTATAAAAATTTGATTCATCTAAAGGTAATATTTCAGTCTTAAAAAAACGCTGAGCATTATTAAAAATAACTGAAGTTCCAACATCAGTGGCTTCAACAATAAAACCTTGTCCAACTGCAATGTATCTTTCTGGCTCAAGACCTAATGCTCCCCCTAAACCATCAATAGATGAAATTACTGATGGTGCAACTCCAGTTGTTAAATTTCTAATTGCGTAACCTCCTAAATAATCAGCTAAATAATGTGAAGGCGAACCACCATCTACCCAAAATTCAATTTTATCTAATACATCTAAGTTATCTATAATAAATTGCCATGAATCTAAAGCTGAAGGATATGGATTTCCCAATAATATAGATTGCCCTGCTGCAATAGCAAATGAATAATCACCATTATTTGGCGTACCTTTAAAAACATAATTTTGATTTACGCCTCCTGTTCCTTTCATCGTATATCCCTCACCAGGCACTAAACTCGTATTTTGATTAATTGCATTCCACCCTGATGCGGCAGGATTTTTATACAGCCATTGCGTACTTATTGCTAGAGGTGTAGTGACATTTCCACTACCATCAACTGTTGCTGGTACGCCATTGTAAGGAGAACCAGAATTAAATAATACTTGCTGTGAAGAAAATGAATTTATACCAGAGTCTGTACCATCAAACAAACCTCCATTTAAAGCAAAACTACCACCATTATTTACTGGTGAAGACCAATAATTATAGGCTGTTGTACTTGAAACGCCTTGTTGATCTCTTAATAATTTACCTGAGCCAGAATTGACTACATTATTTTTCTGTACCAATTGCGCTTCACCTACCAAACGTAAATCTCCAGCAGTTAAAGTAACTATATTTTCCACAAACAAACCAAAACTATTAGCTATTGAAACACCAAGTGATGAATTATTTAGTTCTAAATTATAAAAATTCACTCCATTTGAACTTCCTGAAATATACTGAACACTCGCACTTTCAAAAGAAGTGGTTCCAGATGCTGAAGTTGTAATTCCGTTATTTATAAAATTACTATTTAAATATAAATTACCTTCATTATTATGAGTTGCCGTAGATTTATTTGTATATTCATCGCCAAAATAAACTATTGTTAATGGCTCTATTTTTAAAGCTCCTTCATTTACTATTTGTGAAAAAGCAGCAGTTATATATATGAAATTGAAACATAAAAAAATAAAATATTTTTGTTTCATGACTGACAAAGTGTTAGTTAGTAAAAACAAATTTAAATAAATGGACCAATTTATTCTATGATATTCGTCATCTCTAGAATAAATGGTTAATTTTATCAAAAAAATACATTATTAAATATATTATGTCTCAAAAACGCCTTTTTCTGTTAGATGCTTACGCTTTAATTTTTCGCGGGTATTATGCACTTATTAAAAACCCAAGAATAAACTCTAAAGGAATGGATACTTCTGCCATTTTAGGATTTACAAATTCTTTGTTGGATGTGATAAAACGTGAAAAACCTGATCATTTAGCCGTTGCTTTTGATAATGGTGGTTCACTTGCACGTTCTGAAGCTTTTCCTGAGTACAAAAAAAACCGTTCTGAAACACCCGAAGCTATTAGAATTGCCGTTCCGTATATTCATAAAATATTGGAAGCCATGCATATTCCAATTATTGAAAAAGAAGGTTTTGAAGCTGATGATTTAATTGGAACACTATCTAAACAAGCTGAAAAAGAAGGTTTTCAAACTTTTATGGTAACTCCCGATAAAGATTTTGCCCAACTAGTTTCAGAAAATATATTTATGTACAAACCTTCCCGAATGGGAAATGGCATTGAAATATGGGGAATCCCTGAAGTTCAAGCAAAATTTGAAGTTGAACACCCTGAACAAGTAATTGATTATTTAGGAATGATGGGTGATGCAGTAGATAATATTCCTGGCTTACCTGGTGTTGGTGATAAAACTGCCAAGAAATTTTTGAAAGAATACGGAAGTTTGGAAAATTTATTAGCTAATACTCATGAGCTTAAAGGCAAAATGAAAGAGAATATTGAAGCTAACAAAGAATTAGGTTTACTCTCTAAACAATTGGCTACAATCATGTTAGACTGCCCAGTTAAATTTCATGAAAAAGATTATGAATTAAATCATCCAGACCTTGAAAAAACAAATGAGATTTTTAAAGAATTAGAATTTAGAAGAATTGCAGAAAGCCTTCCTCAAATATTTAAATCGCATCCTAAAGTAGAAGAAATCAACCAAAAAGAAAAAATTCTTTCTTTGCCAAAAACACCAACTTCTGCAACACAACAATTTGATTTGTTTTCAACTCCTTCAGAAATCGTAACTGAACAAGTATACGATTCAGGCTTTAAAGAAACCAAAAACACCACTCACTTTTATCAATTTTTAGATTCACCATTAGCCAGAAAATTATTTATTGATAAGTTATTAGAACAAAAATCGGTAAGTTTTCATATTGAAACTATTGGAACCACTGCTTTTGAAGCTGATGTAATAGGGCTTTCATTTTCTTATGAAAAAGGAAAGGGATATTTTATATTACTCTCTGAAGACACCAACAAAGCACAAGAAATAATAGAAGAATTTCGTCCGTTTTTTGAAAATGAAACTATTGAAAAAGTTGGCCATGATATTAAACACACCATTAAAATTTTAAATAATTATTCCATTAATGTAAAAGGAAATTTATTTGACACCATGCTTGCGCATTATTTAATAAATCCAGATATGCGCCATGATATAAATATACTTGCTGAAACTTATTTAAATTACAAACCCACAAGCTTAGAATCTATCATCGGTAAAAATAGTAAGAATCAACTTTTATTACGTGAAATTGAGCTCAAAAGAATAGCTGATTACGCTGTAGAAATTGCTGATTTATCGCTACAATTGAAAGAGGTTTTTGAAAAAGATTTAGAAAAAAACAACCTTACTAAATTATTTACTGAAATTGAAATTCCTTTACTTCGTGTTTTGGCTTCAATGGAGTTAGAAGGTATTAAAATGGATGCTGACTTTTTAAATTCATTGTCAGAAAAATTAGTAGAAGACATTCAAAAATTAGAAGACACTATCTACAAAGAAGCTTCCGTAGAATTTAATTTAGCATCACCAAAACAATTGGGAGATGTTTTATTTGAACATCTAAAACTGGCTGCAAAACCTAAAAAAACAAAAACCGGACAGTATGCTACTGGTGAAGAAATTTTATCAAAATTAGCTTCGGAACATCTAATTGTAAGAGAAATATTAGAATGGAGAAGTTTGGTAAAATTAAAAAATACCTATGTTGATGCTTTACCAAATGAAATAAACAAAAAAACAGGACGAATTCATACCACTTATAGTCAGGCAGTTGCTGCAACTGGAAGATTAAGTTCTAACAATCCAAATCTTCAAAACATACCTATTAGAACAGAACGAGGGCGTCAAGTTAGAAAAGCATTTATACCTAGAAATGAAAATTACATCTTAGTTGCTGCAGATTATTCACAAATTGAACTTCGAATTATTGCAGCATTAAGTAATGATGAAAGTATGATAGCATCTTTTAAAAGAGGTGAAGATATTCATGCTGCAACAGCTGCAAAAGTATTTAATGTTCCGCTAAATGAAGTGACTAGAGAACAACGTAGCGATGCTAAAGCCGTAAATTTTGGTATTATTTATGGACAAGGAGCCTTTACACTGTCTCAACAATTAAATAAATCGAGGGCAGAAGCAAAAGAACTAATAGACAATTATTATAAGTCATTCCCAAAATTAAAACAATACATTGCTAATCAGGTAGATTTAGCTCGTGATAATGGTTATGTTGAAACCATTTTAGGAAGACGCCGATATTTAAAAAATATCAATTCTCAAAATGCAATTGTTCGTGCAGGTGACGAAAGAAATGCTGTAAATGCACCTATTCAAGGAAGTGCTGCTGATATTATTAAAATTGCAATGATAAAAATTGATGCATTATTAAAAAAAGGAAATTACAAATCTAAAATGTTATTACAAGTACATGATGAATTGGTTTTTGATATTTATAAAGATGAATTCACAGTTTTAAAACCTCTAATTAAGCAAGAAATGGAGCATGCTTTTGAATTTTCAGTACCTTTGACCGTTGATTTAGGAGTAGGGCAAAATTGGTTAGAAGCACATTAAAAGAGAGTTCATGTTAAAATTATTATTTCCCAAACGATTTTCATTAGTAAAAACTTTTGCTGCAACATTTTTAGTGTTTGCTTTTATTATTAGACTTACACTTTATTTTTGGTCTTTTAGTGAGATTGATTTTTCTTTCTTAAATTTTATCGAAATTTTTGGGATAGGGTTTTTATTTGATTTAGGTTGCCTTTCATATATTTTAACATTTTATTCCATCTATTTACTACTACTTCCTACTAAATTTTACGGAAGTAAACTTGATAAAATTCTTACAAATACCACCTATGCGTTAGTGCTATTTTTTATGATATTTTCATTTTTAGCCGAACTTACTTTTTGGGGAGAATATCAAAAACGATTTAATTTTATAGCGGTAGATTATTTGTTATACACCTATGAAGTTGTTCAAAACATAAATCAATCGTACCCAATACCATTCATTGTTGGAATTTTAATTATTGCTACTTTTCTCTCCATTAAAATAGCCAAAAATAAAAATGCTTTTAGTGATACTTTCAATAATACCAACTCTTTTAAAACAAAAATAATTCCTACACTCTTTTGGATGTTAATTCTAGGCAGTTTTCATTTAAACGTAAAAAACAGTCAGGCAGAAAAATTTATAAATCAATATGAAAATGAAATAACAAAATCAGGTATTTATTCTTTTTTTGCAGCCTATAATACTAGTGAATTAAATTATAATGAATTTTACCAAACCAAACCTTTAGACAACATTTATAATAGTGTTAGAGAATTAATTTTGGCTGAAAATGATAGTTTAACTAGCACTACAACAAGTATTAAAAGAACTATTTTTAATGAAGGTGAAGAACAAACCCCAAATGTTATTTTTATAGGTTTAGAAAGTGTAAGTGCTAAATTTATGGAACGCTTTGGAAATGAAAAAAATTTAGTTCCAACTATAGATTCGCTTGCTAAAAAATCTATATTTTTCACAAATTTACAAGCTACTGGTACAAGAACAATTAGAGGAATGGAAGCTCTTGCACTTTGCATTCCGCCAACTCCTGGTAGAAGCATTGTAAAACGAGAAAATAACAACAACCTATTTACTATTGGTGAAGTTTTTAAACAAAAAGGATACACTAGAACATTTTTTTATGGAGGTGATGGTCATTTTGATAATATGAATATTTTCTTCGGAAACAATGGTTTTGATATTGTTGACAGAAAAAAGAAACATCGTTTAAATGAGGAATTCCCTACTGAAAGAATTCAAATTACCGATGATGAAGTAACTTTTGAGAATGCATGGGGTGTTTGTGATGGAGATTTATTTGATAAAGTTTTAAAAGTGGCAGACGAGCAACATAAAGCTCAAAAGCCTTTTTTTAATTTTATAATGACCAGCACTAACCACAAACCCTACACCTACCCAGATGGTATTATTGATATTCCTTCTGGAAAAAATAGTGAAGGTGCTTTAAAATATACAGATTGGGCGTTCAATAAATTTTTTAAAGAAGCTAAAAACAAACCTTGGTTTAAAAATACTGTTTTTGTAATAGTATCAGACCATTGCGCTCATAGTGCTGGTAGATCAGAAATTAATGTAGAAAGTTACCATATCCCAGCAATTATTTACAATTTACAAAACAAAATTCCAGAAGAAGTAAGTAAATTAAGTTCGCAAATTGATATATTTCCTACTTTATTCGGTTATTTAAATTGGACTTACGAATCTAATCTTTTTGGAAAAGACATCACCAAAATGAAACCAAAAGACGAAAGAGCTTTAATTGCAAATCACAGAAAATTAGGACTTTTAAAAGGTGATAAATTGCTAATTTTAGATAATTACAAGGGTCATACATTTTATCAATGGAATTCAGAAAACAATAAATTAACAATTAAAAATACTGATTCATTGTTTCTAAATGAAACCATTTCCTACTACCAAACTGCATTCGATTTATTTAAAAATGACGGTTTAAAGCTAAAGAAATAATAAACTTTCTATACATAAATAAACATTCGAAAAATTAAAAATTTTAATTATTAAAAACAACCTAATTTTTTAATAATTAAAACTCCACATTTTCTTTACTGCTCAACCCTAAAAATAATACTAAAACACAGTTTGTTATCTATAAAATAGTTTGTACATTTGCACTCCCTTTTTAGGGACAAAAAATAAATGTTTAATTATAACAAAGAATTTAATTGTGAATACATTAAGTTACAAAACAGTATCAGCTAACAAAAATACCGTTACTAAAGAGTGGGTATTAGTTGATGCAGACGGCCAAACGTTGGGTCGTCTAGCTTCTAAAATAGCGATGCTAATTAGAGGTAAATACAAACCAAATTACACTCCTCACGTAGATTGTGGAGATAACGTAGTGGTAATCAACGCAGAAAAAATCACATTATCTGGGAAAAAATGGAATGACAAATCTTACATTCGTCACACAGGTTACCCAGGAGGACAAAGATCATTAACTGCAACAGAAATGTTTCAAAAAGACCCAACACGTCTTATTGAAAAAGCAGTAAAAGGGATGTTACCTAAAAACAAATTAGGTAGTGCTTTGTACAGAAATTTGTATGTGTACGCAGGTACAGAACATCAACAAACTGCACAAACACCTAAAGTTATTAACCTTAACGATCTTAAATAATGGATACAATACACAAAATAGGTAGAAGAAAAACGGCTGTTGCTCGTATTTATCTTTCTGAAGGAAAAGGAAACATTGTAGTTAATAAAAAAGATTTTAAAAACTATTTTACAACTTCACATTTACAATACAAAGTAATGCAAGCTTTAACTTTAACAGATAACGCAGAAGCATTTGATATTAAAGTAAATGTTTTTGGAGGTGGTATTACAGGACAAGCTGAAGCAATTCGTTTGGCTATTTCAAGAGCATTGGTTGAATTAAATGCTGAAAATAGATTAATTCTTAAACCTCAAGGCTTACTTACTAGAGATCCAAGAATGGTTGAACGTAAAAAATTCGGTCAAAAGAAAGCAAGAAAAAAATTCCAATTCTCAAAACGTTAATCGTATTTGTGAATTATTTCACCAATTTATTTGGTGGTTCATTGAAATTAAAATTAAAACAAAGTTGTTGTTGATCAGTCAATGGCTGAAAAACGTTTAGCATCCAAATAGGTAAGATCGATTTATCGCTACTTACCTATTGCTAACTCAACGGAACGTAAACAAAAAACAAATGACAAAAATTGAAATTCAAGAATTATTAGACGCAGGTGTACACTTTGGTCACCTTACTAGAAAATGGGACCCAAACATGGCTCCTTACATTTATGGAGAACGTAATGGTATTCATATTATTGACCTTTACAAAACTTCAGCAAAAATTGAAGAAGCTTCAGAAGCTTTAAGAAAAATTGCAACTTCTGGAAGAAAAATTCTTTTTGTAGCTACAAAAAAACAAGCAAAAGATATTATTGTAGAAAAAGCTAGCAGTGTAAACATGCCATACATTACTGAAAGATGGCCTGGTGGAATGTTAACAAACTTTATGACTATTAGAAAAGCCGTTAAAAAAATGGCTATAATTGATAGAATGAAAGTTGATGGATCTTTTGATGCACTTTCAAAAAGAGAAAAATTACAAATTAACCGTCAACGTGAAAAATTAGAAAAAAACTTAGGTTCAATTACTGATATGACACGTTTACCTGGCGCTCTTTTTGTTATTGATGTAAAAAAAGAACATATTGCTGTAGCGGAAGCTAAAAAATTAAGTATTCCAATCTTTGCTATGGTTGATACAAACTCAGACCCAAGAGATATTGATTTTGTAATTCCATCTAATGATGATGCTTCAAAATCTATCAATAAAGTATTAACTTATATTATTGATGATATTGCTGAAGGTTTATCAGAAAGAAAAGCTGGCAAAGAAAAAACTACAGAAGAAAAAGTTGCAGAATAAAACAATTAATGTATCATAGTTAAACACGAAAGTATTTAACAAAAAACATAAAATAACATGGCAAATATTACAGCCGCAGAAGTAAATAATTTAAGAAAATCTACCGGAGCTGGTATGATGGACTGCAAAAATGCACTTGTTGAAGCAGAAGGAGATTTTGACAAAGCAGTAAGTATTTTACGTAAAAAAGGACAAAAAGTTGCTGCTAATAGAGCTGACAGAGATACCTCTGAAGGTGCTGTTATAGCTAAAGTTAATGACGCTAAAACAAAAGGTGCTATTATCTCATTAAACTGTGAAACTGATTTCGTTGCAAAAAATGATTCTTTTGTTGCTTTAGCAACTGAGCTTGCTACTATTGCACTTGATTATACTACAAAAGAAGATTTTTTAAATGCTCCTTTTGGAGAAATGACAGTTGCTGAAAAATTAATTGAGCAAACTGGAGTTATCGGAGAAAAATTAGAAATTGGTGGTTTTGAAAATGTTTCTGGACCATTTGTAGGTTCTTACATTCATGTTGGTAATAAAATTGCAACTTTAACTGTATTGTCTGCTAATGTTGAAGGTGCTGAAGTAGTAGCAAAAGATGTATCAATGCAAGCAGCTGCAATGGGAGCAACTACTTTATCTTATAAAGATTTTGATCCTAGTTTTGTTGCTTCTGAAATAGAAGCTAGAATTGCAGTAATTGAAAAAGAAAATATTGAATCTGCAAGATTAGGTAAAACACTTAAAAATATTCCTACATTTATTTCAAGATCTCAATTAACTGATGAAGTTATTGAACAAACTAAATTGAAATTAAAAGAAGAATTAAAAGCAGAAGGTAAACCTGAAGCAATTTGGGATAAAATTCTTCCAGGAAAATTAGAAAGATTTATTTCTGATAATACTACATTAGACCACGAATTATGTCTACTTGACCAAAACTTTATTAAAGATGATAAAATAACTGTTGCTGAATATGTAAAAACTATTGGAGTAACTGTTGTTGACTTTAAAAGAGTTTCATTAGTATAATATTTCACCTAAAGTGATAAAAAACCTCGCAATTTGCGAGGTTTTTTGTTTTATATCTTAATAAAGATCTTCTTTTTGTATAGTATATATGTTAAAAACCAAAAGAAAATAATATGACTTACGGCAAATAATAAGGATCCATTCATATTCCCAGCAATAGGAACAAAAATAGTACCATATAAATAATTATAACCCGTTACTATTTCTCCTTCAGAATTCGTGAATTTTACCAAATAAATAATTGTCTTCGCATAAATTCCAGAAAACACAAAAATAAATAATGGATTTGTACCAAAATGAATAAATGGCTTAGACCAATTACTTATTTTCTTTACATCAATAACCCACAATAAAAAAGCCAAAAACAACATGGCTAAACCACCAGTGTATAATACGTATGAGCTAGTCCATAACGGCTTATTAATTGGAAATAAATACCCCCAAAACCAACCAATAGCTGCAATTGCTACTCCATATTTTATCATTTTCTTTATGGCAACAATAACCTCATTTGAATTCTCAATAATTCTACCTGTAAAATAACCCAATATAACCGTTGCCACAGAAGGAATTGCTGACAATAACCCTTCTGGATCAAAAGGTATTCCGAAGCCCTTATAAATATGATTTTCACCAAAAAGCAACAAATCAATTTTACCTACAACATTAGAAGTTAAACTGTAAACATCACCAGAGCCACCAAAATATAACAAAGCCCAATAGCCTACTAAAATAATACCTAAAATCGCAAATAATTGCTTGTAATTAAATTGCATACATAAAATTGCTCCAATAGCATAAGCAATGGCAATACGCTGGAGTACACCAAAAAATCTTAAATGTTCAAAATTAAATTTAGGGAAAGCATTCAAAAAGAGTCCTAATAAAAAAATGACTAAAAACCTTTTTAATACTTTTAGAAGTCCACTTTTTGTAAGCCCTTCTCCATATTTTTTGAAAGAAAACCACATAGAAACTCCAACAATAAATAAGAAAAAAGGGAAAACCAAATCGGTTGGAGTACAACCATGCCATTTAGCATGACGTAATGGTGGATAAACATAACTCCAACTACCTGGATTATTTACCATAATCATAAGAGCAATGGTTAAACCTCTTAAAACATCGAGTGCAATTAATCTTTTAGCTACCATATTAAAATAATTAATCTTTCTTTAATCCTAATTTATGGCCAGAAATTGCATAGTATAAGATAATAAGGTAACAAGGCAATAAGATCCAATAACCTGATGTAGCCGCTTCTGCTGAAGCTAAAGCCTCACTCATACCTTGTGCCATTAGTTTAACTTTATTTTCGTCAACAAACCAGCCATATAGTGGTGGAATAATTGCTCCCCCTGAAATTGCCATTATTAATAGTGCAGATGCTGTTTTTGTGAATTTCCCTAATCCTTTTAGTGTTAATGGCCAAACTGCAGGCCAAACCAATGCGTTTGCAATTCCTAATGCTGCAACAAAAAGAATTGACGTAAAACCGGTGGTAAACACAATACAAAATGTTAAAATAATACCTAATACAGCGCTTAATTTTAAAGCTAAGGCCTGATTTACATATTTTGGAATTAAAAATACTCCCAAACCATAAGTTGCAACCATTGCCATTAATGTAAATGTGGTGAAAAATTTGGCTTTAGCTGCTGTAAATCCTAATGAAATTCCATAAGCGATAATAGTGTCTCCAGCAATTACTTCAGCCCCTACATAAACAAATAAAGTTAAAACGCCCAACCATAAATGTGGAAATTGAAAAATACTAGTTTTGGTAGTTTTACCTTCTTTTGCTTCTTCAATAGGCTCTGCCTCCACATGTGGAAGTGGGGCTTTTCTAATTAAAATACCTAAAACAAATAATACCACTGCCATAATTATATAAGGAGTTACCACACTATCTGCCATTGTATCTAATAATTGTGCTTTTTCTGTAACACTTACAGTACTTAATTTATCTTTAATTTCATCAATTCCTGATAATAAAAGTGCTCCAAAAATAAGAGAACCTAAAGCACCTGCTATTTTGTTTGCAATTCCCATAATAGCAATACGTTTAGCAGCACTATCTATGGGTCCTAAGATGGTGATATATGGGTTTGATGCCGTTTGTAATAAAGTCATTCCCATACCCTGAATAAATATTCCAGTTAAAAACACCCAATAAGTTCTTGCTTCTGCTGCTGGTATAAAAACCAACGCACCTACTGCCATCACTATTAAGCCTAAAGACATTCCTTTTCTATACCCAATTTTATTAATAATTGCAGAAGCCGGCAAAGCCATAACAACAAAGGAAATATAAGATGCTGATGCTACTAGAAATGATTGCGCTGATGTTAATTCATTAATAGTTTTCATAAATGGAATTAACGCTCCATTTATCCAGGTGACAAATCCGAAGATAAAAAATAACCCAGCAATAATTATAATTGGTATTATTGTATTGATTTTGTTGTTTGAAGTTTCGTTTACTTTTGTTGACATATTTATTGTTTTACCTAAAATTAATTAATCTCTATTTACCTTTTAAAAAGATGATTGTCTAAAGTATGATATTAATTTATATCTACTAATTATTTTCTATAATCAACATAAAATCAAAGTTGAAAGAGGGAATTATAGATACAAACATAAAATTAATCGTCCAAATCATTTGTGTTTAATATTGTTTGTTTTGCAAATTCAAGGTAATTTCTACCAATTGGAATTCTTTTATTTTCAATTTCAATTGAATTTCCTTCAATAGAAGTAATTTTATTAATTGCTATTGTATACGAACGGTGAATTCTCAAGAAATTTTTACTTGGCAATTCTTCCGAAATACGATTCATAGTTTTATGAACCAAATAATCCCCAATTATCGTAAATACCTTTATATAATCTTTTAAACTTTCAATAAATAAAATATCATTAAGTTTAATTTTCATCAGTTTTTTATCAACTTTCAGAAAAATAAAAGGTTCTTCCTTAAATACTGCTTCCTTAGATTTATCTTTTTGAATACTGACTTTGCTATTTATTTTATTAATTGCTTTTAGAAATCGACCAAACGGAATTGGTTTCACCAAATAATCTAACACATCTAAATCAAAACTTTCAACAGCAAATTCTCTATACGCTGTTGTTATAACAATATGAGGTTTAATAGAAAGTGTTTTTAAAAATTCTAGTCCACTCATTTTAGGCATATTTATATCTAAAAATATAACATCAATATTTTTAGTTTCAATTGTTCGTAAGGCCGCAATTGGAGTATTAAAAGTAGCAACTAGGTCAATATTTTGAAATTCACTTAGATGATTTTTAATAACCGAAATAGCTAAAGGTTCATCATCAATAATTATACATCTAATTCTCATTGAATAGGGATTTTTAAACTAACCAAATATTTACGCTTTTTTATAGCTGTTTTAAATTTAAACTTATTGTCAAATAACAACTCTAACCTTCTTTTTACATTTTGAATACCAATACCATGTTTTTTTGTAGATTTAATTAATTCAGTAAATGTATTTTCGACTTTAAATCTAAGCATTTTGTTTTTTAAAACTTCAAAATTTATATGAACTTGAATTAGCCCATTTTCTTTGGAACCATGCTTGAAACAATTTTCAATAAATGGTAAAAAAAGTAAAGGAGGAACTTTAATATCTTCAATGTTACCCTTTATTTCTATTGTTGAATTCACTTGATCTCCATACCGTAATTTTTCTAAATCTAAATAATTTTGAATATAATTAATTTCATTGTGTAAACTAATTAAGGGCTCCTTCACATCATATAAAACATATTGCATGATATCTGAAAGTTTTAAAACCACACTTGGTGCTATGTCTGATTTTTCTAAAGTTAATGCATATAAGTTGTTTAAGGTGTTAAAAAAGAAATGTGGTTGAATTTGAGCTTTTAAAAAATTTAATTCTGTTATTAGTTGTACTTTTTGAAGATCTTCAACTCGATTACGCTCATAAATCCAGTCAACAGTTAGCTTAATTGCAGATACAAATGCTACAACATATACTTCCCCTAAAATAACTGCAATTATATGATTAAAAGTAAAAGCTTGTTGCGTTGATTCAGCTTCAGGCCAAATATTTTCAGTAACTAAAAAATAATTCAACTCTGTTCTAATAACATATACTGCGCCTAGTGATGTAATAATAAAAAAAATATACCTTTTATACTTTTTTGTTAGAATAAATTTTGGAATTAAAAAGTAAAAATTAAAATATACTAAAATAATATGTAATGGAAATTCTACAAGGTTTGATTTTAATGAATACCAATAATCATCAAAGTAGCTTCCCCAACGAATTATATTAAAAGAAAAATAGCCCACCCAAAACAAAATATGATATTTTATTGGTATAGAAAAACTTGTATTTTTAAGCCATTTAGTATTCAGTGAAATAGTTTTTAAAGTTGAAATTTTTTGAAAAAGTAGCAGTTTTTTTTAGGATAGCAAAATTTTTAAACAGTTAAATGATATTCCTTTAAAAAGGATTTCATTAATATTAAAAAAAATGTTCTTCATTGTTGTTTTTAAGCTGTCTATAGATTAAATTTAGAATAAATCAATCTTAATTATAAATTTATCGCTGTAAAAATTAACTATTGTTTAATAATTCTATAGAATTATTAACTCCCCCTAAAAAAATGAAAAATGACTACATTTGATATTCAACACAAACCAGCAGGACAATTTGAAGACACAAGATTTGAAAAAATTCACAATATTGTATTTTCAAATTCAGAAGACGGGTCAGTTTGTGTTGCTCAAGAAATTGCTGAATTAATTAAGAGTAAAAAAATCGAAAATAAGCTTTGTATTCTTGGCCTTGCAACAGGTTCTTCTCCAGTAAAAGTTTATGAGGAATTGGTTAGAATGCATAGAGAAGAAGGACTTAGTTTTTCAAATGTTATTACTTTTAATTTAGATGAATATTATCCGATGGATAAAAATAGTGTACATAGCTACCATTATTTTATGCACCAGCATCTATTTAACCATATTGACATTAATCCTGAAAATATTAATATTCCTAATGGATTAGTTTCTCAAGAAGAATTACACCAATATTGCATTGATTATGATTTAAAAATCAAAGAACTTGGTGGGCTTGATTTTCAATTATTAGGAATTGGTAGAACTGGTCATATTGGCTTTAACGAGCCTGGCTCACATTACAACTCAGGAACAAGAAGTATAACCCTAGACCATTTAACCAGAGTGGATGCTGCACCTTCTTTTTTAGGAATTGATAATGTTCCAAGAAAAGCAATAACTATGGGTATTGGAACCGTTAAAAAAGCTAAAAGAATTATATTATTAGCCTGGGGACACAATAAAGCTTCAATTGTAAAAGAAACCATTGAAGGGGAAATTACTTCCGAAGTTCCTGCAACTTACCTTCAAGACCATGAAAATACCACATTTATATTAAATGATGAAGCTGCTCAAGATTTAACTCGTTTAAATACTCCTTGGTTGGTTGGGCCTTGTGTTTGGACAGAAGAATTAACCAGTAAAGCGATAATTTGGTTATGTGGTTTAACAAAAAAATCAATATTAAAATTAACCGATAAAGATTATAATAATAGTGGAATGTCAAGCCTCCTAGCACAAGAAGGTTCAGCATATGATATTAATATTAAAATGTTTAACAAGTTACAACATACAATTACTGGTTGGCCAGGAGGTAAACCAAATGCTGATGATTCCTCAAGACCTGAAAGAGCTAATCCAATTAAAAAAAGAGTTATTATATTTAGCCCACATCCTGATGATGATGTGATTTCTATGGGAGGAACATTTAATCGTTTAGTTGAACAAGGACATGAAGTGCATGTAGCATACCAAACATCAGGTAATATTGCAGTTTCAGATTATGAAGCTCTAAAATATGCCGAAGTAGTGAAAGATATAAATTCTGGAAGTGTAAATATTGATATTATTATTGAAAAACTAAAATCAAAAAGTGACGAAATTGAAGACGCTGTTGAAGTTAGAAAATTAAAAGGTTTAATTAGAAAAAGAGAATCTTTAGCGGCTACTCGTTTTGTTGGAGTTAAAGATGAAAACGTTCATTTTTTAGACCTTCCCTTTTATGAAACAGGCACCGTAAAAAAGAAGCCAATTGGGAAAAAAGATATAGATATTGTAACTAATTTAATTGCTAAAATTCAACCACATCAAATTTATGCTGCAGGTGATTTAGCCGATCCACACGGAACTCATAAAGTTTGTTTAGATGCAATTTTTGCTGCATTAGAAATATTAAAGCCTGAAAAATATATGAATGATTGTTGGGTTTGGTTGTATAGAGGTGCTTGGCATGAGTGGGATATTCACCAAATTGATATGGCAGTTCCAATGAGTCCAGATCAAGTATTGAGAAAAAGAAAAGCAATTTTCTTTCATCAATCTCAAAAAGATGGGGTAATGTTTCAAGGAAATGACACCAGAGAATTTTGGGTGCGCGCAGAAGAAAGAAATAATGAAACAGCACAAAAATATCATCAATTAGGTCTTGCAGATTATGCCGCTTTAGAGGCTTTTAAAAGATACTATTATTAAAATTTAAGTATGAAAAATATCGCATTCTTTTTTATATTATTTTATTCAATTTCTGGCATAAGTCAATCTAAAGAAATGAATTTAATGCCTTGGCCACAGGAAGTGTCCATTGGCTCAACTCAATTTAAAATAGATCCAAATTTCACAATTAATGTAAATAAAAAATCAACAAAAAGAATTGACATTGCTACTACTAAATTTATTCAAAGATTGAGTGGTAGAACTGGAGTGTTTTTTGAAAACGGATTCGCTTTTGAAGCAAATAAAACAAAAAAAGCTTCACTAGAAATTTCATATCAAAGAGAAGGAAAGTTAACAATAAATGAAGATGAATCGTATCAGTTAAAAATTTCACCTGAAAAAATTACTATAAATGCCACTACGGATATTGGAGTGATTTACGCCATAGAAACATTGCTACAATTGGTTGATAATAATAATACTTCCTATTATTTCCCAGAAGTTATTATTAATGATTTTCCTAGATTTACATGGCGTGGTTTAATGATAGATGTTGCTCGTCATTTTCAACCTGTTGAGGTTATAAAACGAAATTTAGATGCAATGACTTCGGTTAAAATGAATGTTTTGCATTGGCATTTAACAGATGATCAAGGGTTTAGAATTGAATCTAAAAAACATCCTAAATTACACCAATTAGGGTCAGATGGTTTGTATTACACGCAAGAGCAAATTAAAGAAGTAGTTGAATATGCTTCTGATAGAGGAATTAGAGTTGTCCCTGAAGTTGATGTTCCTGGTCATGCAACTGCAATTTTAACTGCATATCCTGAAATTGGAAGTAAAGACACTAGCTATTCAATTGAACGATTTTCTGGGATATTTCATCCAACTTTAGACCCTACAAACGAAAAAACTTACGAAATCTTAGAAGATTTATTTGGAGAAATGGCAACGCTATTTCCTGATCAATATTTTCATATTGGAGGTGATGAAAATGAAGGAAAACACTGGGATGAAAACCTAAGAATTCAAGAATTTAAAAAGAAACACAATTTAGAGTCTAATCATGATTTGCAAACTTATTTCAATATTCGTTTAGAAGAAATTTTAGCAGGTTTCGGAAAATCTGTTATGGGGTGGGAGGAAATTATGACAAATAAAATGCCAACAACAGCATTAATTCATTCTTGGAAAGGTGCTAACGAAGGTATAACCCAAGGAAGTTCTTTAATGAAAGCTGCTAAAAAAGGACATGCAACAGTGCTTTCAAATGGGTATTATATAGATTTAATGCAGCCTGCTAGTGAGCATTATTTAGTAGATCCTCTTCCGAAAAACAATGATTTAACAACTCTTGAAAAAACAAGAATTTTGGGTGGAGAAGCAACCATGTGGAGCGAATTGGCAACTCCTTTAACAATTGATTCAAGGATATGGCCAAGAACTGCTGCAATAGCTGAACGCTTTTGGTCCTCTGAAGAAATAGTTGACATATCTAATATGTACAAAAGGTTGGAAACTATAAGTTTTAGATTGGAAGAGCTAGGAATAACCCATATTAGAAACAGAGATGTTATTTTAAGAAATATTACCAGCAATCAAAATATTGAAGCGTTAGTAAAACTGACCAAAGTTTATGAACCTTTAAAAATATATACACGAAATAAAGGAGGAGTTGAATATAAAACGTATTCTCCATTTACACTATTTGCTGATGCTTGCACCGCTGATGCTTCTGAAGCAATTGTTTTTAATAATTTAGTAAACAAATATCTTTCTGAAAAAAAAACGGAATCTAAAAAAGAAATTTTGATTATGTTAAAAGATTGGGCTACTAATTATGAATTGTTTTTAAAAATTCAAAAAAGTAATCCAATTCTTAAAACTCTTGAACCATTATCAAAGAATTTATCAGAAATTTCAAAAAGTTTAATTCTAATTTTGGAAGCTGAAAGCTTAAAATATTCTAATTATAAAAAAATTAAAAATCAATATTTAGAATTAAAGAAACCTAAATCTGATGTTGAATTTGCATCATTAAAATCTTTCAAAAACCTTATTGAATTTTTCTCAAAACAAAATAAGTGTAAAATAGAACTTAATATTCCTTCAATTCAACAATAACATTTAATTTCTACTTCTAAAGTATTTCTTATATTTGCATAACTTTCAAATAAATTATGGCTTATAAAAGAATTCTTTTAAAATTAAGTGGTGAAGCTCTTATGGGAGATCGCCAATACGGTATAGATCCAGCACGTTTGGCTGAATATGCATCAGAAATAAAAAAAATTGTAGATAAAGGTATTGAAGTTGCCATAGTAATTGGTGGTGGAAATATTTTTAGAGGTGTAGCTGGTGCAAGTAATGGCATTGATAGAGTACAAGCTGATTATATGGGAATGCTAGCAACTGTTATAAACGGTTTAGCCTTACAAAGCGCACTTGAAGACGAAGAAATTAAAACCCGCTTACTTACAGCTATTAAAATGGAGCAAGTAGCTGAACCTTTTATAAAAAGAAGGGCAGTTCGCCATTTAGAAAAAGGACGTGTGGTAATTTTTGGTGGCGGAACTGGAAATCCGTATTTTACAACAGATACTGCTGCAGTTTTAAGAGCTATTGAAATTGATGCAGATGTTATTTTAAAAGGAACCCGTGTAGATGGAATTTACACTTCTGATCCTGAGAAATTTAAAGATGCCATTAAATTTGACTCTATTACCTATAAAGATGTAATGAGTAAAGGTTTAAAAGTAATGGATATGACCGCTTTTGCTTTAAGTCAAGAAAATAATTTACCTATTATTGTTTTTGATATGAATACAAAAGGAAATCTTGAAAAAGTAATTTCAGGAGAAAATATTGGAACAAAAGTTGATAAATAAATATATAAATTAAATTTTTCAATTATGAATGAAGAATTAGCCTTTATTGTAGATAGCGCTAAAGAATTAATGCAAAATTCTATTACACATTTAGAAAAAGAATTCAGAAATATTAGAGCTGGTAAGGCAAGTCCGGCTATGTTAGGAAGCGTTACTGTAGATTATTATGGATCGCAAACACCACTAGCACAAATTGCAAATGTTAGCACTATGGATGCCCATACAATTACGGTACAACCTTGGGAAAAAAACATGTTACACAATATTGAAAAAGCAATTATGATTGCTAATTTAGGGTTTAATCCTATGAATAATGGTGAAATTATCATTATTAATGTGCCTGTTTTAACGGAAGATAGACGTAGAGAACTTTCAAAACAAGCGAAAGCTGCTGCTGAATTTGCAAAGGTGAGCATTAGAAATGACCGAAGAGAAGCTATGAATGAAATTAAAAAAGATGAGGCCTCTTCAGAGGATATGAAATCAAATGCAGAAGCTGACATCCAAAAGTTAACTGATGCTTTTATTAGCCAAGTTGATGAGCATTACAAAATAAAAGATATTGAAATAATGAAAGTTTAGTTTTAAAACCTTCATTATTTTAAGAATGATAACTTCCCTCCTTTTTAAATTGGAGGGATTTTTATTTAAAAAACAATTTATCATTTTAAAAAAATGAAATAAAAGATAGCCTTAATTCGTTTATTTTTGAATTAAACTATATTTGTCACGTTCCAAAAAAATTATTAAATGAGAAACTTACTTTTACTAGTATTCCTAATTCCTTTATTAGCAATTTCGCAAAATAAAATTCAAGGAATTGTGATTGACAGTAAAACCAAACAACCACTTCCTTTTGCCTCAATTGTAACCAATACTAATTTTGGAACCTTAACTGATGTTGATGGTGAATTTTACATAAAAGCAAAAAATTCTTTTCAACAAATAACTGTTTCTTATGTAGGTTATAAATCTGTTACAATTCCTATTACAATCAATGATAAATTTATTAGCATAAAACTAGAAACTTCCATTGAAAATTTAAACGAGGTTTTGATTACTGCAAAAGAAAATCCGGCATTACAAATTATTAGGAATGCCATTAACAATAAACCTGAAAATAATATTGAAAAATCGTTAAACACCTTCAAATTTAATACATATAATAAAATATTAGTTACTGCAGATCCCGATTCTATCAATGGAAAAGTTGATTCTGTATTTGTAATTAAAAAAGGTGAAAAGAAGTTTAAAGAACTAGACTCTTCAAATTACAAATTCAAAAAAGATATCGATAAACAACATTTATACATTTCTGAAAAAATTTCTGAGTTCAAATTTCAAAAAGGAAGGAAGAAAAAAGAAGTTATTTTAGCTTCAAGAATGGCGGGTTTAAAACAACCTATTTATGAATTATTAGCTATTACATTTCAAGATTTTTCTTTTTACAATGAAGTATATACTATTGCTGGTACAAAATATACCAACCCAATTGCCAACAATGCTTTAAAACATTACAATTATAAAATTTTGGACACTGTTTCTACTGAAAATGGAAATTCTATACTGATTTATTTCAAACCAAAAGAAAAGAAAAAGATTTTGGGAATAGAAGGTGTTCTTTATATTGACTCAAAAAGTTTTGCCATCACTAAAGTCATTGCTGAACTAAAAGGTATTGTAAATGTAAAGGCTATTCAAAATTACAGTTATATTAAAAAATACAATATTTGGTTTCCCAGTGACATGAATATTGTGTTAAAAAAAGGTGATAATAATGAAAATATTTCGTTGTTTGGTGGTGCTGTAAAATTTAGCGAAGACAAAAAAAATGACACTTTAATTAATACTCGTAAAAATAACCCTGAAGATATAAGCTATTTTATTTCAAAATCAACAAATTCTAATATTGAAATTAACACACCTGTAATTGTTAAATACTCAGCGTCAACCATGCAATTTAATGACGACGCACATAATCAAAAAGAAGAATTTTGGAACAAATTTAGAACCGATTCAATTTCAAAACGCGGTATTAACACCTACACTTTTTTAGATAGTTTAGCAAAAAAAGACGGTATTGAAAAAAAAATAAATTTAGCTAGAAATATTTTAAAAGGCTATTATCCAACAAAATACATTAATTTGAATCTTGGTAAAATTATTAACTTAAATAATTATGAAGGATTACGAGTTGGTTTTGGAGGTGAAACAAACAGAAACTTCTCATCAAAATATGAAATTGAATCTTATATTGCTTATGGAACAAAAGATAAAGATTTTAAGTATAGCTTTGGAGCTTCCTCCCAGTTAAATAAAGAAACAAATACTTGGTTTGGGGTTAATTATACAAACGACATAAAAGAAGCTGCAGCCTTAGATTTTATTGCCGAAAACACCTCCTTTTCACCTATAAATCCAAGAAATTTAAATATAAGTACCTTCTATAACTACAAAACCATAAGTACTTATTTAAAACATGACATACAGCCAAACTTAGAAGCAAAAATTCAATTAAGTTCAGGTGACTACAAACCATTATTTGAATACCAGTTTATATCACCAACTAAAAATTTATCAGAATATAAATTAACAACAGCTACTTTAGGCTTGCAATACAATCCGAAAAGTGAATATATGAATTCACCTGTAGGAAAATTAAATATTAAAAATGAATTTCCTCAGTTTACGCTTCAACTAACTAAAAGTTTTGAAAATGTGTTAGAAAGTGATTTTAATTTCACACAACTAAATTTTAGAGTTTTACATAAAATTAAACGACTTAGAAAAGCAACAACTCACATTTTAGCTGAAGGAGGAATTGTTTTTGGTGATGCACCTATTTCACATCTTTACAATTCAACACCAAATTACACGTTTAAAAATCCTTGGCGAAAACGAATAACACTTGCAGGTACAAACAGCTTTGAAACTATGGGTTACAATGAGTTTATCTCCGATAGATTTGTAGCAATTCATTTAAAACATGAAATAACATCATTTAAAATAACTTCAAAATTTAAACCTCAAATAACATTGGTTACAAGAGCTGCAATTGGTGGTATTGAAAATGTTGCTTATCAAAATGGGGTAGAATTTAAAAGTTTAAAAAAAGGATATATAGAAAGTGGTTTAGAATTTAACAGCCTTTTTAAAGGATTTGGACTTAGTGCATTTTATAGATATGGCGCTTATAAAAATACCGAATGGAGCGATAATTTAGCTTTAAAATTAACCTACAGATTAAGATTAGGATTTTAATAATCTAGATGTAAAAAGCTCAACTATTTTCATAACTTTGCAAAAAACAGTTGAATGGATTTTTGGACTCAGGTTTCTAGGGTTATCTTAACTAAAAGATATACTATACTTGTATTAATAGCGGCTTTTACCTACTTTTTAGCTTCACAAATGCAGTACATGCGTTTTTCTAATACAGAGGCTAATTTATTACCCGCAAATCATCCAATTAATATTGAATATGATCATTTTTTAGAACTTTTTGGTGAAGAAGGGAATCTTATTATTTTAGCAACAAATGATTCAACAATTTTTACACCAAAAAAGTTTAATGATTGGAATAAGCTTTCCAAAAAATTAGATAGTTTTCCTGAAATAGATTTTACAATTGCTGTTGGAGATATCAAAAAATTAAAAAAGAATACCCAAGATCAGCGGTTTGATGTTGAAGCTCTTTATAATAAATCTCCTGAAACCATTGAGGATGTTTTAAAAATTAAAACTGAACTTTTTGATAATCTTCCATTTTTTGATAATTTTTTATTCAATAAAAAAACGGGGACTATTAGAACAGTTGTATATTTAAAAAAGGATATTGTAAACACTCCCGCTCGTAAAGAATTTATTTTCAATATATTAAATCCAACTATTGAACAATTTGAAAAGGAACACAATATAGATGTTCGAGTTTCGGGAATGCCGTATATACGCACCATGAATTCTCAAAATATTATTGATGAAATTGGTCTTTTTGTTGGATTAGCTTTAGGTGTAACAGCCTTAATTTTCTTTTTCTTTTTCCGTTCAATTAGAGCAACATTTATCACGCTTCTGGTGGTAGGTATTGGGGTAATTTGGGCATTTGGTTTTATTGGGCTCTTTAGATATGAAATAACGGTTTTAATGGCGTTAATACCACCATTAATTATTGTGATTGGAGTACCTAACGCCATATTTTTAATAAATAAATACCAACAAGAAATTAAAAAACATGGTAATCAGGCCAGATCTTTGCAACGGGTTATCACAAAAATTGGGAATGCAACTTTAATGACCAATGTAACTACTGCCGTAGGTTTCGCTACATTTATTTTTACTAAAAGTCAACTTTTAAGAGAATTTGGTACAATAGCCTCTATTAATATCTTAGGGATTTTTGTTTTGGCTTTATTAATTATACCAATTATGTATAGTTTTATGCCTTTACCAAAGGAAAAACACTTAAAACATTTAGAGCGAAAGTGGATTGAAGCCATTGTTAAATGGATGGAATCTATTGTTAGAAATCATAGAATTGCTGTGTATGCAACAACAGTTGTATTGATATTTGTAAGTATGATTGGTATATTTCAAATTAAAGTTTCTGGAAGTATTATTGAAGATATGCCTAAAGGAGAAGAGTTTTATAAAGATATTCTATTTTTTGAAGAAGAATTTGGTGGTATTATGCCTTTAGAAATCATAATTGACACTAAAAAAGAAAAAGGAGTTATGAATCTTTCTACGCTAAAACGTATGAATGAACTTAATGAAACTATTGATGAAATACCACAACTTTCCAAATCAATATCCATTTTAAATTTGGTTAAATATTCAAAACAAGCATTTTATGGTGGAAATCCAAAATACTATCAACTGCCCACAAATCAGGAAAAGAATTGGATTTTATCTTATACTAAAAACTCTACATCGAACAGTGATTTAATGGATAATTTTGTTGATTCTACAGGAAGATATGCTCGTATAACAACATTTATGAAAGATATTGGAACCGATAAAATGCAAATTATTGAAGACCGATTACAAGAAAAAATTAATAAAGAATTCCCAAAAGAAGACTATAATGTAACCATGACAGGTAAAGCGTTGGTATTTTTAAAAGGAACCAATTATTTAATCCATAATTTAATTATTTCTCTTTCTTTAGCTATTTTATTAATTGCTATTTTTATGGCATTTTTGTTTCGTTCGTTTAGAATGATATTAATCTCTTTAATCCCAAATATATTTCCATTATTAATAACTGCTAGTTTAATGGGCTATTTAGGAATTCCAATAAAACCGTCAACAATTTTAGTGTTTAGCATTGCTTTTGGAATTTCAGTTGATGACACCATACATTTTTTAGCAAAATATAGACAAGAATTAATAGCTAATAATTGGAGAATAAAACAATCTGTTTATAATGCATTACGCGAAACTGGAGTAAGCATGTTTTACACCTCTATCGTATTATTTTTCGGATTTTTAGTTTTTACAGTTTCTAGTTTTGGGGGTACAATAGCATTAGGAGGATTGGTTTCCATAACTTTACTATTTGCAATGGCTTCAAATTTATTATTACTACCTTCTTTATTACTTTCATTAGAAAAAAACATTGCTAATAAAGAAACATTTAAAGAACCAACGCTTGATATTTTAACTGCTGAAGATGATAATAGAGATAAATAAACGTAATTTTTAAACTATTTGAATCTCTACTAATCAATTGTCAATTATCAATTGTTCATGTATCTTTGCAACTCTTAAAATCATAGATTATGACAAGAACAAATGTAGCTGAACTCTTAAGTTCAGATAAATTTTCACAAGAAGTAACTTTAAAAGGTTGGGTTAGAACTTTTAGAGCAAATCGTTTTATTGCTTTAAATGATGGCTCAACTATTCATAATATTCAATGTGTTGTAGATTTTGAAAATACTGATGAAAGTATTTTAAAACGTATTACAACTGGGGCTGCCATTTCTGTAAAAGGAAGCTTAATTGAAAGCCAAGGGAAAGGACAAAATGTTGAGTTAAAAGTTTCTGAAATAGAAATTTTAGGAGATTGTAACCCCGAAGAATATCCAATACAACCAAAAAAACATAGTTTCGAATTTTTACGTGAAAACGCTCACTTACGTATAAGAACAAATACTTTTAGTGCGGTAATGCGTTTACGTTCGGCATTGTCATTTGCAGTTCATAAATATTTTATTGAAAAAGGATTTTATAATTTTCATGCTCCAATAATTACAGGTTCAGATGCTGAAGGCGCAGGTGAAATGTTTAATATTTCAACACTTGATGCTGAAAATCTGCCTAAAAAAGAAGACGGAACCGTTGATTACTCGAAAGATTTCTTTGGAAAAACAACAAGTCTAACAGTCTCAGGTCAGCTAGAAGCTGAAACCTACGCTATGGCTTTAGGAAAAGTATACACTTTTGGTCCAACTTTTAGAGCAGAAAACTCCAATACTACACGTCATTTATCAGAATTTTGGATGATTGAACCAGAAGTTGCCTTCAATAATTTAGATGACAATATGGATTTAGCAGAAGATTTTATAAAATCTGTTCTTTCCTATGTATTAACTAATTGCAAAGATGATTTGGCCTTTTTAAATAACAGATTGGCTGAAGAAGACAAATCTAAACCAGCTTTAGAACGCAATGAAATGGCTTTATTAGAAAAGTTAAATTTTGTTGTTGAAAACAACTTTAAACGTGTTAGTTATACAGAAGCAATAGATATATTAAGAAATTGCAAACCTAACAAAAAGAAAAAATTTCAATATATAATTAACGAATGGGGTGCCGATTTACAAAGTGAACATGAACGCTATTTAGTAGAAAAACACTTTAAATGTCCTGTTATTTTATTTGACTATCCAGCCAATATTAAAGCATTTTATATGCGTTTAAATGATGACGGAAAAACAGTAAGAGCTATGGATGTTCTATTCCCTGGAATTGGTGAAATAGTTGGCGGAAGTCAACGAGAAGAGCGTTTGGATGTTTTAAAACAAAAAATTTCTGCTTTAAATATTGATGAAGAAGAATTATGGTGGTATTTAGATACTCGTAAATTTGGAACAGCTGTACATAGTGGTTTTGGGCTTGGTTTTGAACGTTTAGTACAATTTACAACAGGCATGGGAAATATACGAGATGTTATACCTTATCCGCGCACACCACAAAATGCTGAATTTTAATTCACTAATTTAAAAAACATAGTATACCCCTTACACTATGTTTTTTTTTGTATTTTTAACCGAAGTCATTTCAATCTAGTCAATGTTAAAACAAAGTTTAAATTTTAAATTATTACAGAAATTATCTCCTCAACAAATACAGTTGATGAAGATGATTCAATTACCTACACAAGAATTTGAACAACGTTTAAAGCAAGAATTGGAAGAAAATCCTGCATTAGAAAGCGGAAATGATGATGACGATGATGAGTATAACGATTCACAATCTGAAGATGATTATAATGAAACTGGTAATGAAAATATTGATACTGATGATATAAATATTGATGAATATTTAAGTGATGATGAAATTCCTAATTACAAAACACAAGCAAACAACTATTCTGCCGATGATGAGGATAAACATATTCCTTACGCCTCAGGGACTTCATTTACACAACATTTAAAAACTCAAATAAATACATATCGTCTCACAGAAGAAGAAGAAATAATTACAGATTTCTTAATTGGAAGTATTGATGATAGCGGATATATTAGAAGAGATTTGATTGATGTTTTAGATGATTTAGCTTTTACACAAAATATTTTCACTACTCAAGAAGAATTAGAGCGACTACTAAAATTAGTACAACAATTAGACCCAGCGGGTGTTGGCGCACGTGATTTAAAAGAATGTTTAATCATTCAATTAAAACGAAAAAACGAAAAACCTAGCATAACACTTGCTATTAACATTTTAGAACAATCTTTTGATCATTTTGTAAAAAAACATTATGATAAATTATTGCAAAAATTTCACATTTCGGAAGATCAATTAAAAGAAGGTATTCTTCAAATTGAAAAATTAAATCCAAAACCAGGTGGTTCATTTGTTGGAGGTAATAAAATTGCTGAACAAATTGTACCCGATTTTACAGTTAGAATTATTGAAGGAGAGTTAGAACTTACTTTAAACTCTAGAAATGCTCCTGAACTTCATATTTCGAATGAATACAACAATTTATTAAAAGGATATAAAGACTCTACAGATAAATCAAAATCACAAAAAGAAGCAGTACAGTTTATCAAACAAAAATTAGATTCTGCAAAATGGTTTATTGATGCTATAAAACAACGTCAGCAAACATTATTTTTAAATATGAATGCTATTATTCAACATCAAAAAGAATATTTTTTAACTGGTGATGAACGAAAATTAAAACCAATGATATTAAAAGATATTGCTGATGTGATTAATATGGATGTTTCCACTGTGTCACGAGTTGCAAACAGCAAATATGTATCAACACCTTATGGAACAAAGTTAATTAAGGAGTTCTTTTCTGAATCAATGAAGAATGACCAAGGAGAGGATGTGTCTACAAGAGAAATAAAAAACATCTTAGAAACTGTCATCAATGAAGAAAACAAAAAGAAACCTTTAACTGATGACAAGTTAGCCAGTATTTTAAAAGAAAAAGGATATCCAATAGCAAGAAGAACTATAGCTAAATACAGAGAACAACTTGACATACCAGTAGCTCGATTAAGAAAAGAAATGTAGTAAAAGCCTTCACAAAATTATCTATGAAATTTTTTAAATTTATTTCCTATTTTTTCCATCCTATAAATTTTCCAATTATTGGTACAATTTTATATTTTCTCCTAATTCCTGAATACATATTTAAACCTCAGGAGCATCTGATTATAACAGTGATATTAATAGGAACCTATATTTTCCCTTTATTCTTATTAGTGCTGCTTAAAAGGTTTAAAATGATTGATAGCTATCATATGGTAACTATTGAAGAGCGCAAATTTCCAACATTATTATTTATTTCTATTTGTTATATTTTAGGTAATTGGCTTTTTAAATCTACAGTTGTTGATATTTTATCGTTATTTTATTTTGGATACGGTTTGCTACTAATTTTTTCATATGCACTTTTACATTTTAAAATTAAATTAAGCTTACATACTTCTGCAGTTGGTGGTTTAATTGGATTTTTAATTTATTTTAGTTATCATTATAAAATAAATTTAATCATCTTATTCTCAATATTCTTTTTACTTAGTGGTTTAATTGCAACTTCAAGGTTGAGACTAAATGCACATACCATACGTGAAGTATTTTTAGGTTATACAATTAGTATTCTATCTCAATTCATAGTTTATGCTATATATTACATTATATAAAATTTCAATCCCACATTTAAATCTTTTAAACCTAACTTTTCATCATTAAAATCTACGCTTTTAAAAATTGGATTTAAACCATAATAAACATATAAATTCCAAGTACTAAAACCCGTTGCTAAAGTTAGTCCATATTGAATTTTATTAAATTCCGATATATTTTTAGTAGAAAGATTTTCTACAGCATCTTTATAAATTGTGTTAGCTGAAACCACATATGCAAGTTTTATTCCTCCATATATTCTCCAAAATTTATATTTCTGAGGCGTTGAATTTCTCCATCTAATTTCAATTGGAATTTCTAAAGCATTGATACCAAATCTATTTGTATTATAATCTTGAGCCGCTTCAAACACAGTTATTTGATTCTCCTTAGAAATTTTTAAATTTTGTGTATATGAATTGTAAACATAACCTAAACCAATACCTAAACCAAAATTTCTGTTTTCATTAAAGGGTATATCCTTTATAAAACCAATTGAAACACCCCCTGAAAATCCATGTTGGGCAATCATTGAGGGTTTATTAATTAATATATTATATGTTAACGATAAGTATATTTGATCTTCTAAATATCTCAAATCTAAAGTATCCTTATTAACTTGCGCATTAAGGTTATTAAATAAAAAGAAAAAAATAATTATAATCCACTGTTTACCCATTTAACAAATATAGTTTATAAAAATAAAAAAGGCAATCAAATAATTTTTGATTGCCTTAAATAAATTAAAGAGTTAAATTCTAATAATTTGATTCTAAATCAGTTCCTTTAGTTGTTGAAAAACTAATCTTCAACGCATTTATATCTCTTAATTGTTCTTTAATATCTAAAATTGTACCCACACTAGCTTCTTTATCAGCTTTTATAGAAGTTGTCATTAATTTAACTTCATCCTCACTTCTAACAGATCTTTCAACAAAAATAAAACTAGCAATATCTTTTATATCAATAATTTTATCATTTACTTGAATTTTATCACCTGATATTCTAGGATCCTTAGATTTACCAATATAAATAGTACTTACCAAACTCTTCAATTCCAATTTTTTTACTTCACTTGCAGTTGGAAGAATTGGTTTTTTTAATAATAAATCAGTTTCTCTCATGGTAGTAGACACCATAAAAAAGAACAGCAACATAAATACAATATCAGGTAAGGATGCTGTAGAAATAGCAGGTAATCCTTTTTTCTTCTTTTTAAATTTACTCATATTCTGATA
>NZ_JBFFOE010000029.1:0-30328 GCF_041562875.1 Lutibacter sp.
ATAAGAAAGCCTCATTGCTTTTGCAAAATAAAATCCGGTCATTAATGCTAATAGATTATGAGCAATTACCAATATTAAAACATAATGAACATAATTTATAAATATTTCGTAGTTATCATAAAATGCAATAACAATAAAAAGGATAAATATAATTAAAGAAATAGGCTTTAGAATCTTCGCTAATCTGTCAGCTAAATTAGACTTGTATTTTCGTACCCACATGCCAATTAAAAGGGGTATACCTAAAATTAGCGTAACTAATTTAACTAACTCAAAAGGATCTAATTCTATAGTTTGAAGAATTTTCGCAGTTGGTGCATATAAACTTCCCCAAAAATAAAGGTTGAATGGAGTCATCACTAAAGAAACCAAAGTTGCAAAAGCTGTTAAACTTACAGACAATGCAGTATTGCCTTTTGCCATTTGGGTCATGAAATTAGATATGTTTCCGCCAGGACAAGCAGCAACCATCATCATTCCCAATGCAATACTGGGCATTGGATTTACTAATTTTATAAAAATAAATGTTACTAACGGGAGCAATATAAACTGAGAAATAACACCTGTCAACAATATTTTGGGCGATTTAAAAAGTCGTTTAAAATCATCCATTGAAATTCCAAGAGCAACACCAAACATGATTAGTGCCAGTGTGATGTTTAACACCCAAAGACCTTCTTTATTGAAATTTATGACAAGTGAATCTAAATTTTCTGGCATATTAGTTTTTAAAGGCGTATTCTACAATGTTAGCACCCATTTTTAATGCTTTTTCACGTGTTTCAAAGTTATCATGATGTATTTCTTCATCTTCCCAACCATCACTTAAATCAGACTCGTAATCATAAAAACAAATTAATCTTCCGTTATAAAATAAGCCAAAACCTTGTGGAGGTTTATTGTCATGCTCATGAATTTTTGGTATTCCATTTTCAAAATTAAATGTTTGATGAAAAATGGGATGATTGTAAGGAATTTCTTGGAAATCTTGATTAGGGAATAATTTTTTCAACTCTTTTCTAATGTATTTATCCAATCCATAATTATCTGAAATATGTAAAAAACCACCAGAAATAAGATAGTTTTTTAAATTTTCAGCATCATCATCTGAAAACAGAATATTTCCATGACCTGTCATAAATACAATTGGATAATTATAAAGATCAATGCTCCCAACTTCAACAGTTTCAGGATTTTCTTTTATTGAAGTGTTTATAGTAGTGTTGCAAAATTTAATTAAGTTTGGCAATGCAGTTGGATTTGCATACCAATCTCCTCCACCATTGTATTTTAAAATTGCAATTTGCTGTGCTGTTACAAAAGTAATGGGCAAAAGGCTTAAGGCAAAAACCAAAAGTATTTTCTTAAGAGTGATTGGGTGAATTATTTTCATTTATTTATTCATTTACAAAAGCAACACTGTGAACCGCAACAATACCAGCAGTTTCAGTTCTTAAACGGCTTTCTCCCAAAGATACTGGAATAAAGTTATGTTCCAAACTTTGTTGAATTTCTTTGGGAGAAAAATCACCTTCTGGGCCAATAAGAATGGTAGTTTTTAACTGTGGTTTTAATTCTGATTTTAATGATTTTTTATCAGTTTCTTCACAATGCGCAATAAATAATTGTCCGTTAAAATTTGAATTGATAAACTGACTAAAAGTTGTAGGTTCGTTAAGTTTTGGAAAATGATATTTTAAAGATTGTTTTGCTGCGGAATGGATTATTTTCTCCATTCTTTCCGTTTTAACTATTTTACGCTCAGAATGTTCACATATAATTGGTGTTATTTCATCAATACCAATTTCTGTTGCTTTTTCTAAAAACCATTCTAGTCTGTCATTTAATTTTGTTGGTGCAATTGCAATGTGTAAATAGTAATTCCAAGGTTTTTTGTAATCTTGAATATGGTTTATTTTCACCAAACATTTTTTATCGTTTGCAATAATCACTTCAGAAGTAAATAATTGCCCAAAACCGTTAGTAATAAAAATTTTATCACCTTCTTTTTTTCTTAGAACACGAACAATATGTCTGCTTTCAGTTTTATCAAAAGTAACTTGTTGAGTGTTGTTTGTTATTTCAGGATTGTAGAATAATTGCATTTAAATTACTTTTTTATAAGTACAGCGTTTTTTAAAAGTTACAGGATCAAAATTTTTCCAAATAGCTGCAATAGCTTTATTACTTGCTAATTCAGGAGTTCGAATACAATTTTCAACTCCATTTAATGCACAAGAAATTTGAAGTTCTAGAAACAACAATGCGTGAATACCTTTACTTTGATGATTTGGATGAACTCCAATTAAATAGAGTATAACATCTTTACTATTTTTTTTAGCCTTTAATAAATGAAACAATCCAAAAGGTAATAATTTACCTTTTGCTTTTTGTAACGCATTAGAAAATGAAGGCATAATAATAGCAAAAGCTATAATCTTGTCATTAGTATCAACTACAAATTTTATATATTCTGGGTTGATAAATGAGATGTATTTCTTTTTAAAATAGGCTTTTTCAATATCAGAAATTGGTACAAATGAAGGTAATAAGGCATAACTTTCATTAAATAAATCAAACATTTCATCTACATAAGGCATAATGTCTTTTGTTTTGGTGAAATTAAGCGATTTAAGTTGGTACCGTTTTTTGATAATTTCGCTCACTCTTTCTAGTGGCGCACGATCAACATTTTTAAATTCAAATTTATTTTCTAAATATTCTTTTTCAATAGTAAAACCTAGTTTTTCAAAATGATTTTTATAATACGCATGGTTATACCAAGTTATCATTGTGCCAATATGGTTAAAGCCTTCGGTTAAAACGCCTACTTTATCAAGGTTTGAAAAGCCAACAGGACCTTCCATAAAATCTAATTGATGTTGTTTCCCAATTTCTTCAACTTTGTTTAATAGTAGTTTTGAAACTTCAAGTTCATCAATAAAATCAAACCAACCAAAACGCATTTTTTTTAATTTCTGTTCGTTTATTTCAATATAATTAATAATTGCTGCAATTCTACCTACAATTTCATTGTTTTTAAGAGCAACAAAATAACGAGCTTCAGCGTGTTCAAAAACTGGATTTATGGTTTTGTCAAATGAATTTATTTCATCGTTTATTAATGGAGGAACCCAATATGGATTATTTTTGTATAATTTAAAAGGAAATTGAACAAAGGTTTTCATCTCCTTTTTGGTTGTTATTTCTTGTAGTGTAATCATAAAATTTAATTCTTCTTAAATAATCTTGAAAAGAAATTTCCTTTTTTTCTTCTATTATTTGTTTTAGCTTTTGGTGAATTTTTTTGAATTATTTTATCGGAATGTTTATCTAATCTCCAGGCTACACCTACAGAAGAATAAAGAAAGGAATAATCATCAAAAAAGTTAGTTCTAACTGAAGCATCTAATTGTATGTTATTAGAAAGTAAGTAAGCTGCGCCAGTTCCAAAATGGAATTTTGGAGTAAAACTTTTTTCAAATATCCCTTGATTTTCAATAAAATACGACCATTTGTAGTTAATGGCATAGGTCATAGTTGCGATATATGAATATTCATTGGAGTCTGATAAAATTTTATCGGCTATTAAATTAGTTAACAAAACAAGTCGGTCAGAAAAATCGTTTTGTAAAAGCACAGCACCTTTTATGCTTAATTCATTTTCTTTAAATCCGTACCCTAAAAAATTTGTATTTACACCTACATAAGCACCTACTGATGGAATTAATCGTTTTTTATCAAAAGCCATTCTACGTTTCCAACTTCTTATTTCTTTAGATTTATCGGTATATTTTTGTTCATATATTAAATATTTTGCTCCAATAGTAAGTTCGCTAATACCACTAATAGTAGAATTTGCTTCAGATGGATTGTTCTTTATTTCATCTCTTTGATAGGCAACTTTTGCATTAATTTCAAGTTTTTCTAGAAATTTTCCATATCTAAAAAATAACTCTCCACCTATGGTATTTGGTCTAGTATAAATGGTTTCATTGTCGCTAATTCTATAAAAAACACCAGTTTCAAATTGAAATACATTAGTTCCAATACTGTAAGGACTTTCAGAAAAACCAGGTCGTTTAGAATTGATAATTTCAGTATATTGAGCATTTATTAGTTGGGTAAAACTTAAAATTAACAGCAGTAAATAAACTCTTTTCATATTTTAGGTTGATTGATGTGTCAAATATAAGATTTTATATAATTAAACGTTATTAGTTACTTTCAAATTGTTATTTTTGGAAATTATAAAAACTTATTTAAATGGGATTGTTAAGAACTATAGCAATTATAATTATTGTTTATTATGCTTTTAAATTTATTGGAAGGTATATTATGCCATTGTTTATTAAACAAGTGGTAAAAAATGTTGAAAAGAAAATGCGTGATCAACAAGAAAATCAATACAAACAGGAAACTGGAAATGTTGGTGAAACGGTTATAGATAAGAAACCTGCCAGTAGTAAAGAAAGCAGTAAGGATGTTGGTGATTATGTAGATTACGAAGAAGTAAAAGACGATAAATAAATGAAATTTTCGATAAAAGAAATCACACCTTATATTATTGCAATTGCAGCTTTTGTTTTTGTATCATTAGCTTATTTTTCGCCAGTTTTACAAGGAAAAAAGATTCAACAAAGTGATATTACTCAATTTATTGGTTCTTCAAAAGAAATAGTAGATTTTAGAAAGGAAAATAATGAAGAGCCTTATTGGACAAATACTTCTTTTGGGGGAATGCCATCGTATGCTGTAAGTACTTATTATCCAAATGATTTTATTAAAAAAGTAGATAAGTTATTACGTTTTTTACCTCGACCAGCAGACTATCTATTTCTGTACTTTTTCGGATTTTTTATTTTATTAACGGTTTTAAAAGTAGATTGGAAATTAGCAATTGTTGGCTCTTTAGGTTTTGGACTTTCAACTTATTTAATAATTATTTTAGGAGTTGGACATAACGCAAAAGCGCATGCAATTGCATACATGCCTTTAGTTTTAGCGGGAATATTATTGGTTTTTCAACAAAAATATTTGCTAGGATTTGTGGTAACCGCATTGGCAATGTCTTTAGAAATTAGTGCAAGTCACGTTCAAATGACCTATTACTTGCTATTTTTAGTTTTAATCTTAGGGATTGTTCAATTAATTGAGTCTTTTAAAAATAAAGAATTTCCTCAATTTTTAAAAAGTATTGGTATTTTATTAATAGCTGTACTAATTGCTGTTGGTACAAATGCAACTAGTTTGCTTGCTATGAAAGAATATTCTCAGCAAAGTACACGAAGTAAAAGTGAATTAACAATTAGTCCAGATGGTACTAAAAAGATTCCTACTGCAGGTTTGGCTAGAGATTATATTACTGAATATAGTTACGGAAAAGCTGAGACTTTTAACTTGTTTATTCCACGTTTTATGGGTGGAACTCGAAATGAAACTATAGAAAATGGCGAACTACAAAGTTTTTTACAAGATGCTGTTAATAAAGGACTAAATCCAAAAGACGCCAATTATTTAGCACAAATTTCATCTATGTATTGGGGTGAACAGCCAATTGTAGCTGCTCCCGCTTATATTGGAGTACTATTTATTTTCCTATTTGTAATTGGCTTGTTTTTAGTTGAACGAAAACTTAGAAATTGGCTTTTAGCAGCAACTATTTTTTCTATACTATTAAGTTGGGGTAAAAACTTTGCGTTTTTAACTGATTTTTTTATTGATTATGTTCCGCTATATAACAAATTTAGAGCTGTTTCTTCTATTCAGATTATTGCTGAATTAGCAATTCCTTTATTAGGTATTTTAGGGTTAAAAGCACTTATTTCTTCAGAAAACTCAAAAGAAATTAAGATACATGCTTTAAAGTGGTCAACGATTATTGTTGGTGGTTTAGCGTTACTTTTTACAATTGGTGGTACAGGGTTTTTTACTTTTGAAACACCAATGGATCTTCAAATTGAAGAACAAATTGCAGGTTTTTTAGATGCTATTACTTCCGACAGGAAAACGTTATTTTTTAATGATAGTTTACGCTCATTAGTGTTTGTGGTTTTATTTTCTGGAACAATTTGGTTGTTTTTAAAAGAGAAAATTAACCATACTATTTTAGTTATTGTTTTTGCGATTTTAATGTTATTTGACCTTGTAAATGTTGATAAAAGATATGTAAATGATGAGTATTTTATTTCAGCAAGAAAAGTGGACAAGCCATTTGTAGCTTCAGAAATTGATAAAGAAATATTAAAAGATAAAAGTATTTACAGAGTTGCAGATTTTACCAAAAATATCATGGCTGATGGTGCAACATCTTATTTTCATAAATCTATTGGAGGGTATCATGCTGCAAAACCAAGGCGATATCAAGAATTATATGACTTTCATATTGCGAAGAACAATATTGAAGTTTTAAATATGTTAAATACCAAGTATTTAATTTTTGACGATGGTACTCAGCGTGAAGCTGTACAGGAAAATCCAGAAGCTAATGGGAATGCGTGGTTTATAACTACTTTGAAAACTGTAACTACTGCAAATGAAGAAATTAAGGCATTAGATAGTTTAAAAACAAAGGAGGAGGCTGTAATAAATAGTAAATTTATAAGTAGTGATTTTCCTGTAAATTACCCAAAAGATTCTACGGCTTCAATTCAATTGAAAGCATATAAAGCAAATGAATTAACCTATGAATCTAATTCACAAACAAATCAGTTTGCTGTATTTTCAGAAATGTATTATAAAGACGGTTGGAATGCATATATTGACGGTAAATTAACACCTCATTACCAAGTTAATTATGTGTTACGTGGAATGGAAATTCCAAAGGGAAAACACATAATTGAATTTAAGTTTGAGCCAACAGTTATTGAAACAGGAAACATTATAACGTTAATTTCATATTTATTGTTACTGTTAATTCCAGTAGGGTGGTTTTTTGTTAAAAAAAGAAAGTCTAATGTATAGTGTAGTTCATTAGTTTTAAAACTCTTAAAAAATTTGTTTTATTTCTTGAAGAAACAAGTAGTTTTTTGTTATTAGAGAGCTTTATTTCCCCTGCATTATTATATTGTAACACATGCTTTAAATTAAGTAGTGTAGAACGATGAATTCTAAAAAAAGAAGTGTGTTGTAAAATATTTTCAACCTTTTTTAAATTATTAGAAGAAGTATAGTTTTTGTTGCTAGTTGTAAAAAAATGAGTATAACTTCCGTCTGCTTCACAATAAATAATATCATCCACATCCAATATTATATAATGTCCATTTGTTATTGTTAATGATATTTTTTTAGGGCCACTTTCTAATTGATTTTTAAAAGCAGTATATTTTTCAGAATTAAAAGCAGATTTTTTTTCAATAAATTTATCTATTACAGTAATTAACTGCTCTTCTATTATAGGTTTATTTAGGTAATAAAAAGCGAAATAATCCATTGCTTTTTCTTTGTAATCTCTTAAGCCAGTTGTGAAAATAACTTCAAAATCAGAAGAATTTGAAAAATAATCTAGAATTTCAAAACCATTACCATCTTGTAATTCAATATCTAAAAAAACCAATTGAGGGTGTAAGTCATTTATTAATTTAATTCCTTTTTGCACACCAGTTTCGTGACCTACTATAGTTATTTGAGAACTGTAATTTGTCTCTATACTGTTTTTTAAATGCTGGTAAGCAGCAGTTTCATCTTCAATAATTATAGCACGAATCATGTATTCTATTTAAAAACTAATTAAAGGAATTTTCAGGGTTACTTTTAACCCTACTAAAGTATTAAATTCATCTGTTATATTTGAAATTAAGACTAAATTTTCTTTACTATCGGATTCATTAATTAATTGAAGACGTTCATTAATATTTGAAAATGAAATTCCAGAAGCTTTATATTTTATTGAATTTCCATTATTTTGAATTCCTTTTCCATTATCTGAAATTTCACAAAGGAGAAATTCATCGTTTTCAATTTTAAAATTAACAGTTATGATATTTGAATTATTTCCATTTTTAAAACCGTGTTTAAATGAGTTTTCTATAATAGGTTGTAAAATCATTGGCGGCACCAAAATAGCTTCAAGTTCTTCTTGAGAAATAGCTTCAGTGTTAATAGAATAGGAACTGTTTTTATTGAATCTTAATTTTTGAAGTTCTAAATATAATTTAGCCATTTCAATTTCATCTGTTAAATTAATAAGATTAGATTTTGTTGAATTCAAAATTAAATTAACAAGTTCAGCAAATTTATCAAGACTTCCTTTTACTTCTTTTATTTCTCCTTTTTCAGCCAAATCATTAATATTCACTAATAAATTGTTTATAAAATGCGGATTCATTTGAGCATTTAATGCTTGATATCTTAAATTTGAAATTTGCTCTTTGGTATTTCGCATACTTTTTAGTCTAATATTTCTTCGGTAAAAAATAAAAATTATTAGAGAAATTAAAGTGAAGATAATAAGACTTTGAAACCACCAAGTTTTATGAATAGGAGGATTTATTGTAAATGAAAATAAAACAGGCGTACTTTCTAAGTTGTTTTTTGAAATAGCTTTCAATTCAAAAGTATAACTGTTAGGTTGTAATGATGAATACCTTATCGTATTGGTTTTGGTTGTAATCCAATCAGATTCTAACCCTTTTAATTGGTATTTAAAAGCAATATTACCTAAACTCTTAAAAGAAATTCCCGAAAAATTAAATTGAATATTATTTAATTTATTATTAAATACTTGTCCGTTTGTTTTATCAATACTCGTATTATTTATAAAAATTTCATCAATTAAAATAGTTGGGGCTGAAATTGAAGTGGATTCTTTAGAAAGGTCAATAATGTTTAATCCTTTTGATGTTGCTACATATACGTTGTTTTCATAAACATAAGAAGCTCTTATGTCATTACTGTACAGGCCATCAGAAGTTGTGTAACTTTTTAAGCTAATAAGTTCATTAACTTCATTTAATTTTAAACAATTTAAACCAAAATTGGTTGAAAGCCATATATTGTTTTGGGTATCAATAAAAATAGATTTTATATAATTACTTAACAATCCTTGTTTAGTAGAGAATGTTTTAAACACATTATTTTTTAAAACTCCGAAACCATAAGAATTTGATCCAATTAATAACCCTTTTGATGAATTTTCTAGCGCATAAATAATACTATTGTTAAACTGTTCTCCTAAATCGTATTTCTCAGTAGTTGTTTTGTTATAGTAATAAAGTCCATTTGTAGTTCCAATCCAAATATTCCCATTTTCGTTGTGGCTTATTGAAGTGCTACGTTTATTCCACAGTTTTTTAGTAGACTTTGTTTTCTTGTTAATTTTACCAACTCCTCCCGCATTAGCAGTAATAATAAAATCTTTTTCGATACATATATCTTTAAAATTTTGCAATCTATGGTTAATAAAATCAGAATCATACATATTTTTGATTCGTTCAAGCTTTAAAGAAGTGTCTATTTTGTGAATATTAAAATCGCTTAAAATGTAAAGTGAATTATCATAGATATTTAGTTGTCTAATTTTTTTTGAGTTATCATTTACTTTATATGAGGCTATTTCTTTTAAGTTATTTATATTTAATAAAATAAGTTCACTTTGTTTATTTCCAATAGCTATTTTATTTTGAAATAAATTCACAGTATATAAATCATTTCTCTTTTCGTCTTCAAATTGAATGCCATTAATATGAAGGTTTGGAATTAAAAAAACACCATTAGACTGACTCCCTACCCAAATGTTTTTTTCTTTATCTAAATAAGATTTAGTAGTATGTATAGAGGGTAATATTTTTTTGTTTTTAGAAATGTCATTTAAATTAATAATAAGAGCAGCTTCACTTAAATTTGTTATTAAAAAAGAATCATTAAAAGGTAGAGTTTGATAGAGTAAATTTGAGGTGTACCCATACTTAAAATCATTAAAAATTGTATTTGAAATTTGCGTTGTTATAGGATTAATGCTTTTAAACTCTTCTGAGTTTTTTCTTCTAAGATTTTTGGCTATTTTTTCATTATATAAACTTAAATTTATAGGTTTCCATACAGAATCTTTTAAAGAACAACTATATATTTCTTTGTTATTGTTTATTGTATTTAAAGAAGTTAATATTTTAATTTCACTTCTACTGTTTTCAATGATTTTGGCATTTTTAAAATTTTTATTAGATGATAATTTTAAGGTGTTATAATTAGTGATAATATTAGCAGTATCTAATTTTTTTATAGTAGAAACAGATTGTAAAAACCAGATGTTACTTTTACTATCTTCAAATATATCAGGTACAAAATTATTGAAATTTAAACCTTTTAAAAAAGCTTGGTTCTCAGAATTATAAAATTTATTATTTTGAAGATAGCCTAATTTCCCATTAAAACCAATTAACCAAATACGTTGTTTTGAATCTTTAAAAAAGTAAAGTATTTCATTATCAGGTAAACCGTCAGCTATTGTATAATTTTTGAAAGAAAGTCCATCAAAACGACTTAATCCATAATCTGTAGCTAACCAAATAAACCCATTTTCATCTTGATTAATATCATAAATAGTATTACTTGGTAGTCCATTATTGCTATTAAATTGAGTGAAACCAGGTATTTGGGCGAATAAAATCGTCTGGAATAAGAAGTAGGCAATAATAAAAGGGACAATTTTACCCATTAATGATTTAATATGAACATCAAATATAACGCTTATGAACTTAAATAGCACGCATACAGGTAATATATCTGCACTTATAAAACTAAACTTTTTAAAAGAGAATGTTTATAGTACTTTCACCAAGATTAACTCAATCAGAGGAAAATTTTTTGATAAAGATGATTACTATGAAAAAGGAAAAGGCACTTTAATAAAGTGTCTTTTTTTATGGAATTAATTTTTAAAATTAAGGAGATTTATTTTATTGATTTTCTATAATTAAATCAATACCTTGCTACTTCATAAAATTTTTATTTATTTACCTGATGCATAATAAGTTACATATAAAAAGATATCAACATACATTAAATTTTTTAAAAAATGTTTTACCTGCGCCAGCAACTATTTTAGATTTAGGTGTTCGTAATACATTTAGTGAAATAATGGAGCAGAATGGATATACTGTTTATAATACCAATGGTGAAGATTTAGACTTAGTTCCTGAGATTGTAAAAAAGTATAAAGTTGATGCAGTTACTGCTTTTGAAATATTTGAACATTTAATTTCTCCATTTAGTGTTTTATGTACTATTGAAGCTCCAAAAATTATTACTACAATACCCTTAAACTTATGGTTTGCCAAAGCTTATAGAAGTAAAACCGATGAATGGGATAGACATTACCATGAATTTGAAGATTGGCAATTTGATTGGTTACTTGAAAAATCGGGTTGGGATATTAAAAAGACTGAAAAATGGACAAGCCCAATTAATAAAATTGGTTTTAGACCCATTTTAAGAAAATTTACACCTAGATTTTATGCCGTATATGCTGAAAAATAGTTGATATGAGAATAGGGATGATTTTAGATAAAACGTTTCCACCTGATCCTCGGGTTGAAAACGAAGCAATTTCTTTAATTGAAAAAGGACATGAAATATTCTTATTCTGTTTAAAATATGATAAAACGAATACAGATGCCATTATTAATGGTATTAATGTAAAGAGATATCAGTCAAATAAATTGGAATATAAATTATCAGCATTGGCTTATACTTTTCCATTTTACACGTATTTATTGAAACGGAAAATTCTTCATTTTTTACTTAAACATAAGATTGAAGTTGTTCATATTCATGATATTAGAATTGCTGAAGCTGTTTTTAAAGCAAATAATAAATTAAAATTAGCCACTGTTTTAGATTTACATGATAATATGCCTGAGATTATTAAGTTTTATCCTCATCTTCAGAAATTTCCGGGTAAACAATTAATTTCGCCAAAAAAATGGAAGCAAAAAGAAGAAGAATTTATTAGAAAAGCGACTAAAGTTATTACAGTTTCTCAAGAATTTATTAATGAAGTTGTAGAAAGAACAAAAATTTCTCAGGAAAAAATTGTGTTGGTTCCTAATACAATACATCAATCATTTTATAAAGAGGCAATAATAGATAAATTGATTGTTAGCAGGTATAAAAACAGTTTTGTAATTTTATATTTAGGCGATACAAGTTTGCGAAGAGGATTGCAAACGGCAATTGAATCTGTAAATATTTTAAAAAATAAAATCCCAAATGTAAAATTAGTAATTGTTGGAAGTAACACTACTGATGCTATTTTAAAGCAGCAGGTAGAAGATTTAGGAATTCAAAAGTATGTTGATTTTGAAGGTTGGAAGAATGTAAAACTATTTCCATCATACATAGAAGCAAGTTCAGTTTGTATTTCGCCTTTAGATAGAAATATTCAGCATGATGTTGCGTATGCAAACAAACTTTTTCAATATATGAGTTTTGCAAAACCTGTTTTGGTAAGTAACGCTATTGCACAGAAAAATTTAATAGAAAAAACAAATTCAGGATTGGTGCATTTAGAAAAAAATCCAGAAGATTTTGCAACTAAAGTTTTAAAGTTTTATGATGATAAGGAATTGTGTGAAGTATTAGGAAATAATGGAAAACGATTTGTAGAGGATGAATTTTGTTGGGAAAAGACTTCGGAAAAATTAATAGATTTATATGCTAATTTATAAATGAAAAAAGCACTTATCATAACTTATTATTGGCCACCAGCTGGAGGTTCAGGAGTACAACGTTGGCTTAAATTTGTGAAATATTTTAGAGATTTTGATGTTGAACCTATTGTTTATACTGTTGAGAATCCAAACTATGTTTTAGAAGACGAATCACTTTTAAAAGATATTCCTGAAAATTTAGAAATATTAAAACTACCAATTTGGGAACCGAATAATTTATTCACAATTTTCGGTAAAAGTAAAAATCAAAGTGTTGGGTTTTTAAATCAGAATCCTTCTTTTTTTGGTAAATTATTGCAATACATTCGTGCTAATTATTTTATTCCAGATGCTCGAAAATTTTGGATAAAACCATCGGTAAATTATTTAAAAAAGTACTTAAAAGAAAACAAAGTAGATGTTATAATCACAACAGGTCCACCACATAGTATGCATTTAATTGGTTTAAATTTAAAGAAACAATTAGCTATAAAATGGATTGCAGATTTTCGTGATCCGTGGACTGAAATAGATTATTTTCATCAGTTACCTTTAACTAAAAGCACAATTAAAAAACATCATTCTTTAGAAACTGAAGTTTTAAGAAAAGCAGATGCTGTTTTGGTTGTTGGAAATACTATGAAAGAAAATTATAGTAAATACAATAAAAACACAATAACAATCACAAATGGTTTCGATGGGAAAATTTTAGCATCTAAAATTAAATTAGATGCTAAATTTACGATGACCCATATTGGATTGATGAATGCAGATAGAAACCCTAAAATGTTATGGAAAGTTTTATCTGAAATTGTAAATGAAAATGAAGATTTTAAAACCGATTTTGAATTAAAATTAATTGGTAAAGTTGACACTTCAATTATAAAAGAGATTTCAAACCATAAGTTAACTAAGAATGTTAAAATAATAAACTATGTTGCTCATGAACAAGTTGTTGAATTTCAAAAAAAATCACAAGTTTTATTGTTAATTGTAAACAATGTACCAAGTGCTAAAGGTATATTAACAGGTAAAATATTTGAATATTTAATGGCTAAACGTCCAATTTTGGCAATCGCACCAATTGATGGAGATTTAGCAGAAATACTTTCTATAACGAATGGTGGATTTGTAATTGATTTTAAAGGTAAGCTAGAATTAAAAAAATGTATATTAGATTTGTATTCCAAATTTAAAACAGGACATTTAATGGTTGATTCAAAAAATATTGAGCAATTTCATAGGAGAGAATTAACCAAAAAAGTTTCTGACATCATAAATTCAATTACTGAATGAAAAAAATTGTAACCATATTAGGTGCAAGACCGCAATTTGTGAAAGCAGCAGTATTAAGTAGAATAATTTCTAAGCATAAAATTATTGAAGAAGTAATTATTCATACAGGTCAGCATTATGACGCTAATATGAGTGCTGTTTTTTTTGAAGAAATGGAAATTTCTAAACCAAAGTACAATTTAGACATTAACGGATTAAGTCACGGTGCAATGACCGGGCAAATGTTGCAGAAAATTGAAGAAATTTTAATTGAGGAAAAGCCAGATGTAGTTGTTGTTTATGGGGATACAAATTCAACTTTAGCAGGTGCTTTGGCAGCAAAAAAGCTAAACATTAAAGTGGTACATGTAGAGGCTGGCTTACGTTCATTTAATATGAAAATGCCTGAAGAAATAAATAGAATTTTAACAGATAGAATTTCTGATTTATTATTGTGCCCAACTGATACAGCTATTGAAAATTTAGAAAATGAAGGCTTTTCAGCATTGCCTTCAAAAGTTGTAAAATGTGGCGATATTATGAAAGATGCTGTTGAATTTTATGGGAAAACTTCAGAAGAAAAATCTTCAATTGTTTCAAAATTAAATTTGAAAACTAATGAGTTTGTTTTGGCTACCATTCATCGTCAAGAAAATACAGACAATATTAATAATTTGAAATCAATTTTTGAAGGTTTAGAAGCAATAAGTAAACAAAAACAAGTTGTTTTACCATTGCATCCACGTACAAAAGCTATTTTAGATAAATTTAATTTAAAATATAATATAACTATCATAGAGCCAATTGGTTATTTTGATATGCTTGAGTTACTAAAAAACTGTAATTTGGTAATTACTGATAGCGGTGGGCTTCAAAAAGAAGCTTTTTTCAATAAAAAACATTGTATAATCTCCAGAGAAGAAACAGAATGGGTAGAATTAGTTTCAAACGGATTTGCTAAAATTGTTGGGAGCGATAAAATAAGTATGGTAAATGCTTTCGAAAATTTTCAAAATTCATCAGCTAATTTTGAGGTTGAATTGTATGGAAATGAAGTAGGAGAGAAGGTTTACGCTGAAATTCTAAATATTTTATAATGGGTATTGTTTTAAGACAATCTTTTATCAATACGATAATCCTTTTTGTAGGTTTTGCTATTGGAGGCATCAATGTGATGTTTTTATTTACTCACTTTTTGCATGAAGATTATTTTGGATTGATTACTTTTTTATTGTCTACAGCAAATATTATTTTACCATTGTTGGTTTTTGGAATGCAACATACCATTATTAAATATTATTCATCTTATAAAACAAAAATTGAGCAAGATGGATTCTTAATTTCTACAATTTTTATTCCATTATTGGTAATTATTCCTTTAGGATTAGTTAGTGCTTATTTATATGAAACTATTGCAACTTGGGTTTCTTCAGAAAATCCTTTGATAAAAAATTATACGTGGCTTATTTTTTTGGTAGCCATATTTATGGGGTATTTTGAAGTGTTTTATTCTTGGACTAAAGTAAAATATAATTCAGTTTTTGGAAATTTTGTAAAAGAAATATTTGCGCGTGTTTGTACATCATTTTTATTATTTGCAGTGTATTTTGAATGGCTAACAAATGAACAATTTATATATGCCATTGTTATTGTGTATGGAATAAGAACCTTAATAATGAAAATTTATGCGTTTTATATTTGTAAACCAACCTTAATTTTTAAGCTGCCTTCAAACATAAAAGAACTTTTATCTTTTTCATTATATATAATTGTTGCTGGGTCTGCGGCAGGAGTTTTATTAGAAATTGATAAGTTTATGATTCCTCAAATGGAACAAATTGCACAGGTTGCATATTATTCTGTAGGTATTTATATTGCAAGTGCCGTTGCTATCCCAACAAGAGCCATGCAGCAAATAACAACTTCTATCACTGCAAAAGATATGAATGAGAATAATATTGGAGAAGTTGAAATAATGTACAAGCAAACTTCAATTAATTTATTAGTTATAGGTGGATTATTATTTCTCTTAATTAATTTAAATATTGCAGATTTATATGAATTAATTAATAAGCCTCAATTTACAAAAGGTATTTGGGTAGTTATAATTATTTCAGTTTCAAAATTAATGGAACTTGCTTTTGGAACAGGAAATTCAATTTTGGTGAACTCTAAATTTTATAAAATATTTTTTTATATATCATTGGCCATGGCAATTAGTGTTATAGTATTAAATAAATGGTTAATAAGTTTAATTGGAATAAATGGTTCTGCTTTAGCAACTCTAATTGTTATAATTGTGTTCACTATTTTTAAAATTATTTATATAAAAATGAAATTAAAAATTCAACCTTTTAGCATTCAATCAATTAAAATAATTGCTGTTATTTTAGCAATTTTTACAGCATTTTATTTTTGGAATTTTTCATTCCATCCAATAGTAAATATGGTTTTAAAATCTATTATTGTTGGTGTTTTATATTTAGTTTTAATAAAAAAATTACAAATATCTAAAGATATTGATTTACTGGTATCTAAGTATTTGACATTAAAATAAACAAAGTTAAAAACTAATAATGAGTTATATTGTTCATGTTTTATACGGAGTTATCATGGCTTATTTCGGTTTAATCTCACCGGGAATGTTAAATATGACAGCTCTAAAAATTAGAATTAATACAGGTAAAATTCAAAGCTTAAAATTTGCATTAGGAGCATCAATTATCGTTTTTTTTCAAGCAGGAATTGCATTGTTTTTTGCGGATTATTTTGTTAAAAATCCAAAAATTATTGAAATTTTAAAAATAGCTGCTGTATTTGTGTTTTTTGCATTGACTATTTTTTTCTTTTTACTTTCTAGAAAAAAGATAACAACTAATTCTAAGAATACGAATCAAAATTATTTTGTAAGAGGTTTAGCAATGTCTTCAGTTAATATGTTGGCAATTCCATTTTACTTAGGATTAAGTATTTATTTAGTTTCAGTGAATAAAATTGTGATACAGCAACCATATATATTTTTATTTGTGATAGGTGCAGCAATAGGTTCATTTCTTCTGTTTTACACATATATATTATTTGCAAAAATTATAATTAAGAAAGTTTCATTTATTGCGACTAACATTAATATTATTTTAAGCATATTATTTCTGGTATTAGGAATTTTGACTTTAATGAAGTTAGTGACTTAAATTTATTTTTTATATTTACGAAATTAAAAATTAGGACTTAATAAGTATGATTGAAGCTATTGAAAAAAATTTAGGTAGAGGAATACAATTGTTAAAATGTATTTCTGATGAAGAATATAGCAATACTACAATAGCTCCATATTATTCAAGTATTGGAGGACATATGCGTCATATTTTAGATGTTTTTGATTGTATTTTTGAAGGATTGGATTCAAAGGAGATAAATCTAATTAATAGAAAACGAAATGAATTGGCTGAAAATTACACAAAAAACGGAATTGAATATTTTGATAAAATACTAGCTGATTTACAAACTTTAAATAGGCAAGATTTCAATAAAATTGTAAAAGTTACTGATGATTTAGGTTTGGGAATTATAACTGCAGATTATACTTTAAGTGCAATTTTGATTCAAGCTCACAGTCATGCAATACATCATTTTGCAAGTGTTGGGTATGTTATTTCCCAGCTTGGAATACAATTACCAGATGAAGATTTTGGTTTCAATCCAACTACTCCTAGAGTAAAAAGTGCTACTTAGTACTTAACTCACTCACCTTTTTTAGATACTTTTTGTAATTATAGTAGATATTAATTAAATATTTTAGGTTTGTAAAATGTTCATTATTTAATTTTTTATTTTTCACACCAATAATATAAATTAACTTCCAATGATCTTTTATTGCTTTTAGTGCATCAAAATAACTTCCTTTTGATGCATCATAAATATGAGTTGGTTCAGAAATAACACCATTTATTTCAATTATTTTAAAATTTTCACCTTTAATTAATTCATCAAAATTATGGTATTTAATATCTACACGACCATAATACCAACCTTTAATGCTATTACTCAAACTGTCAAAAAAATTAGTTAACTCTTTACTTATTAAATGATTTCCATTAATAAATTGAGTGCCTTTAGAATGATTTCCAATAATATTTAATACAATTTCTTCATTTTTAAAAGGAATAGTAAATAGCTTATCTTTATTTAATTCGGAAATTAAATCTACATATATTTTCGCTCTATCATCATTCAATATAAGTTCTAGAATTGAAGAAGTGCCATTTCCAACTATTGTTAAATATTTTTTAAGGGTAATTGAAGTGATTTCACCAGTTTTTTCACCAGGGATTCTATGATAGAAAATACCACATTCATTTTTATAATCAATAAATTCTTGAATTATTAAGTTTATTGAATTGTATTTTTGAAGGTATTCAAGAAGTTCTTTTTCTGAATTAATTTTTTTTACTAATAATCCTCTAAAACCAATATCGGGTTTAATAATTAAAGGAAAATTAATGGTATTAGTTTCAAGTTTTGTTAAAATAGAGGGTATTTTATCATCTATTTTAATATATATTGTTTTTGGTTTATATTTTTCTGGTAGTAACTGAACAGTATTATATTTAGATTCTAAACCGTTACCAGAACCTTCAATAGCAGGGTTTACAGCTGAAAAAAAACCAAAGCTTTTTGCTTTTAAAGCTAAATAGCAGGCATAAGGAATAACGGGTAAATAAAACATATAGGAAGGCCAGTATTCCCAATTTGCGAATTTTTTATAATTAGGAAACTTCATTATTTGTCGTTAAAAAAGGCATTTAAAATAATTCGTATCCCTAAGAAACCAAGAATAATTGCAGTTGTCGCAACGAAAATCCCAATTAAAAGCCATAAATAATTTTGCTGGTGTTTTATAGCTTTAAAGCCAATAGTTATTAATATTGGGCCTAAAATTAATAAAGGAAAAGCAGCTAGCTCATATTTTAATCCACGTATTAACTCATCTCTGTTTGTTCCCATTTCTTAAAATTCTTATTTTTCTATAGTGTATATATTATCCAAAAATACTAAATTGATATATATTAATTGTGAGTTAATTTTTTTATAATTTTATTGGTAGTAGTGTTATATTTATTTTTAAAACACGCTTCAAAAAAAAGCGAGAATTAATATTCTCGCTTTTAAATAGTTAACCTAAAGTTTTCTTTTAAATAGTATCTATAATACTATTTAGTGTTGAACTAGGTCTCATTGCTTTTTCAGTTAAACTATCATCAAAATGATAATAACCACCTATATTTACAGGAGATCCTTGTGCATTATTTAATTCTTTAACAATGGTAGTTTCATTTTCTTCCAATGTAGCAGCTACTTTAGTAAATTGTTCTTTCAATTCAGCATCTTTTTTCTGAGCTGCTAATGCTTCTGCCCAATACATTGCTAAATAAAAGTGACTTCCTCTATTGTCTAATTCATTTACTTTTCTAGAAGGAGATTTACTATTTTCTAAAAATTTATCAGTGGCTTGGTCCAAAGTCTCAGCTAATACTAAAGCTTTTGGACTATTATAGTTTTCACCTAAATGCTCTAATGAAACAGCTAATGCTAAAAATTCTCCTAAAGAATCCCATCTTAAATGACCTTCTTTTGTAAATTGTTGAACATGTTTAGGAGCAGATCCTCCAGCACCAGTTTCAAATAAACCTCCGCCGTCCATTAAAGGAACTATTGATAACATTTTTGCACTAGTTCCTAATTCTAAAATAGGGAATAAATCGGTTAAATAATCACGCAAGATATTTCCTGTTACAGAAATAGTGTCTAATCCATTTTTAGTTCTTTCTAATGTATATAATGTAGCTTCTTTAGGTGACATAATTTGGATATCTAATCCAGTAGTGTCAAAATTTGGTAAATAAGTGTTTACTTTTTCTATTATTTGAGCATCGTGAGCTCTATTTTTATCTAACCAAAAAATTGCTGGAGCATTAGTTGCTCTTGCTCTATTTACAGCAAGCTTTATCCAATCTTGAATTGGAGCATCTTTTACTTGACACATTCTCCAAATATCTCCTTCTTCAACAACACTTTCTAATAATATATTTTCAGAAGCATCTACAATCTGTACAGTTCCATTCTCTTTTATTTCAAAAGTTTTGTCGTGAGAACCATATTCTTCTGCTTTTTGAGCCATTAAACCAACATTAGGAACTGTTCCCATTGTTTTAGGATCAAATGCACCGTGTTCCTTGCAAAATGATATTGTGGCGTCGTATAAACTTGCATACGTACTGTCTGGAATAATTACTTTAGTATCTTGTAGTTTGCCATCAGCATTCCACATTTGACCAGATGTACGAATCATAGCTGGCAAAGAAGCATCAATAATTACATCACTTGGAACATGAAGGTTGGTAATGCCTTTATCTGAGTCAACCATTGCAATTGCAGGGGCATTTTCTAAACAAGTTTTTATATCACTTTCAATTGCTTCTTTTTGAGCTTTTGGTAAATTTTGTATTTTACTAATCAAATCTCCAAAACCATTATTTACATCAACCCCAAGTTCTTTAATAATTGTGCTATGTTTTTCAAAAACATCTTTAAAAAAGGAAGTAACTGCATGACCAAAAATAATTGGATCAGAAATTTTCATCATTGTTGCCTTCATATGTAATGAAAACAGTACATTTTTTTCTTTAGCGTCTTTAATTTGTTCTTCAAGAAATGCTACTAAAGCCTTTTTGCTCATAAAAGTGGCATCAATAATTTCACCTGCTTTTAAAGTAGTTGTTTCTTTTAATATTGTTTTTACTCCATTTTGATTTACAAATTGAATTTTAACATCTCCAGCTTTAGAAATGGTTAAAGATTTTTCGTTAGAGAAAAAATCACCACTTTTCATTGTAGAAACGTGAGTTTTTGAGTTTGCAGACCAAGCGCCCATAGAATGTGGATTCTTTTTGGCGAAATTTTTAACCGCTTTTGGAGCTCTACGATCTGAATTTCCTTCGCGTAAAACAGGATTTACTGCTGATCCTTTAACAGTATTGTATTTTTTTTGTATTTCTTTTTCTTCAGTGGTTTTAGGGTTTTCTAAATAATTAGGTATTGCATAACCATGCGATTGTAATTCTTTAATAGCTTCAATTAATTGAGGTACAGATGCAGAAATGTTTGGTAATTTAATAATATTTGCTTCAGGTGTTTTAGCCAATTCACCAAGTTCTGCTAAAGCATCCGAGACTCTCTGTTCGGGAGTTAAATATTCTGGAAACAAAGCTAAAATTCTTCCTGCTAGGGAAATATCTTTAGTTGTTACATCAATACCCGAAGATTTTGTGAAAGCTTCAATAATTGGCAATAATGAATATGTAGCTAAAGCTGGCGCTTCATCTGTTTTTGTATAAATAATTTTAGGTAATTTACTCATAATTTTAATTGTGTTTATAATACTATATTTATCAATAATGTTAGTAATTAATGTGTTACTAATTAATTTAATTTAAGCGACGTAAATATACTAAATAATTGGTGAAAAACTGAGTGCGAAAACGTTATAAATAGTGGTTGTATTTTGTAGTTACTTTAAAAATAAAGATGATATTTTATAGGACTAATAATGGGTGAAAATAACAAAAGCCATCATATTGATTTCTCATTATCATGGCTTTTTGCTGAAACAGATTTTTTTAATAAGTTTTCAGTTAATTTTATTTATTGTATTAGCTATTCTAATTAAAGATCACCCACAATAAATAGTTTTACTGCAACTTGTTGATTTCTTACAAATTCAACTTCTTATTAAAGAGTCGTTTCATTTAAAATAAAACTTAAAACTTTGTTGTAACTTAATAAAATTACTCGCTTTAACGTATTATTTTAAATTTTTGCTTTTAAAACTATGTTTCCATTTATTCATGCTAAATACTTGGGCACATTACTATTTAAAGTTTAGTTTTAAAAACGATGTTCAAGAACATTTAGAACTTCACTTTGAGCATTTCAGTTCAACTTTAAATTTGCATTTAGAGTTTTATATTAATGTCTCTCTGTTAATTCTTTTGTAAATTAAAGGCAGAAAAAATGATTTTCCAAATTTATAACTATTTAGTTCTGAACAAGATATAAACTTAGCTTATGAACATTTGTTAATAAAAAAACCCGTTTTGAATTTCAAAACAGGTTTTAATAATTTTATTTGAGAATGATTATCTTCTTTTTTCGGTAATTCTAGCTTTTTTACCAGTTAAACCTCTGAAGTAGAAAATACGAGCTCTACGAACTTTACCTTGTTTGTTTACCTCAATTTTTTGAATTGCAGGTAAATTCATTGGGAAAATACGCTCAACTCCAACTGTTCCAGACATTTTTCTGATTGTAAAAGTTTCAGAAGCACCACTCCCTCTTCTTTGAATTACAGTACCTCTAAAGTGCTGTGTACGTTTTTTTTCACCTTCTCGAATTTCGTAATAAACTGTAATGGTATCTCCTGCTTGAAATTGAGGGAATTCATTTTTAGTTACAAATTCGTCTTGTATATACTTTACTAAATTTTCCATTTTTAATGTTTAATGGGTTTTTTCAATGACCAACATTCACGATTTTCGTCAGAGGTTAATTTTGAGAATGCAAATTTAGTAAAAAATATCAGTCTTCCAACAAGTCGGGTCTAATTTTTTTTGTTCTCTCAAAAGCTTGGTCATTACGCCATTCTTCAATCTTTGGAAAATTGCCTGATAATAGTACTTCTGGAACTTTAAGATCCAGATATTCAGCAGGTCTGGTGTAAACTGGAGGTGAAAGTAAATCATCCTGAAATGAATCTGTTAATGCTGAAGTTTCGTCTCCTAAAACACCTGGAATTAATCGAATAACAGTGTCACATAAAACGGCAGCACCTAATTCCCCTCCACTTAATACATAATCACCAATAGAGATTTCTTTGGTGATAAATAATTCTCTAACTCTTTGATCTACACCTTTGTAGTGACCACAAAGAATAATCATGTTTTTATTTAACGATAGTGTATTTGCAGTTCGCTGGTTTAAAGTTGGAGCATCAGGGGTCATATAAATTATTTCATCATATATTCTTTCTGATTTCAATTTTGAAATACATTTGTCAATTGGTTCAATCATTAAAACCATTCCTGCACCACCACCAAATTGATAATCATCAATTTTTCCGTAGCTATTTAAGGCATATTCTCTTAAGTCATGAAAATAAACTTCAACTAAATTTTTGTCAATAGCGCGTTTTATTATTGAAAATTCAAACGGACTTTTAATTAATTCTGGAGAAACTGTTATGATATCAATTCGCATTTGGCAAAGATAATAGGGAATAATTAATAATGAATAATTAATATTGAATATTTGAAGTGTATTTATGTAAGTGTTGCTTTTAACATTCTATCTACTTGGTATAGATCTTTTTTTAATTCAGTATTTTTAAAGCCTTTTGATTTTAATAAGTCAACAGTTTCGGTTCCTAAATATTGATTAATTTCGAAATATAAACTTCCGTTGGCGGTTAAATGAGATTTCGCTAAATCAGAAATTTTGTTGTAAAAAAGTAGTGGTTCTTCATTTTTTACAAACAAGGCTTGATGTGGTTCATTAGCCAAAACATTTTTATGCATTTGTTCTTTTTCTAATTCACGAACATATGGTGGATTAGAAACAATAATATCAAATTTTAGTGGTAATTCATTTAGCGTTAAAATATCTACTTCAATAAATTTTACTGCTACATTATTAATATGTGCATTTAATTTTGCTGTTTTTATTGCTTCCGAAGAAATATCAATAGCAAAAACTTCAGCATTTGGTAAATTTTTAGCTAGTGAAATGGCAATGCAACCACTTCCTGTTCCAATATCCAATATGTTAACTTTTGACTTTCGACTTTCAACTTTTAACTCCTCAAGTATCCAATCTACTAATTCTTCAGTTTCTGGTCTAGGAATTAAAACGGTATTATTTACTTTAAATGTAAGTCCGTAAAATTCAGTTTCGCCAATTATATATTGAATTGGAATATGCTGTTTTAAATTTGATAATGCATTTTCAAAAAAAGATAATTCATTATTATTGAATTCTAAATTTGGTTTTAGAGCCAAGTCAACACGAGATAAATTTAATTTGAATTCAATTAAAATATTAAAAAAGGATAGAATTTCTGTTTCAGGATATAAATCAGATAGCGCTGAGAAAAATTGTTTTTTAAATTTTTGAATTAACATTATAAGTCTTTTAACATCCATAAATTACAAGAATAATGACCAGTGTCACCCATTGGTTTATCTAAATCTTTAAAACCAACTTTTCTGTACAGTTTTCTTGCATCTTCCATATAAGGCAAGGTTTCTAGATAACATTGTTCAAAACCAAATTCTTTAGCTTTTTTTAGGCATATTTCCATCATTTTACTACCAAAACCAATTCCTCGTGCTTCTGATAAAAAATACATTTTTTGAAGTTCACACACGTTTCCTTCATAATTATCTAATTGTTTAATTCCTGCACCACCAAAAATTTCACCATCTTTTTCAATTATATAATAAATTGCCTTTTCAAATTGGTAGGCTTCATATAAGGTATCTAAAATTTTATCAGCATAAGCAGTTCCAACTTTAGGGACCCCAAATTCTATTAACACATCACGAATGGCTTTTGCTATTTTCGGATTGTCTGAAACTTGAATTTCTCTGATTTTAAAGTTGTTATGAGTCATTTTAAAATGTTATTTTTACGATGTGAATATACACGAAAAATATATAAAACGATGCATTGATTTGGCTAAAAACGGTTTGGGGAAAACCTATCCAAATCCGATGGTTGGAAGCGTTATTGTTTTAAATGATGTTATTATTGGTGAAGGTTGGCATAAAAAAGCAGGAGAACCACACGCAGAGGTAAATGCAATAAATTCAGTTGAAGATACATCTTTATTAAAAAAAGCTACAATTTATGTAAGTTTAGAACCTTGTTCGCATTTTGGAAAAACACCACCTTGTGCTAATTTAATTGTTACTAGCGAAATAAAAAATGTGGTTATTGGAATTATTGATTCTAATAGTAAAGTTAGTGGAGCAGGAGTGAAGTATTTAAAAGATAACGGCTGTAATGTAATTGTTGGAGTATTAGAAGATAAATGTAAAGACCTAAACAAACGTTTTTTTACGTTTCATACTAAGAAAAGACCTTATATAATTTTAAAGTGGGCTGAAACATCAGATGGTTTTATAGATAAATTACGTGATTTAACTTCTGAAAACTCTCCAAACTGGATTTCAAATACTTATTCACAACAACTCGTACATAAAATGAGAGCTGAAGAGCAGTCAATTTTGGTGGGAACAACAACAGCTTTAAATGATAATCCTAGTTTAACAACTAGAAGTTGGTGCGGAAATAATCCTGTTAGAATAGTTTTAGACAGAACTTTAAAAATACCAAGCAATTATAATTTGTTTGATGGAACTGTTAAAACTATAGTTTTAACTGAAAACTCTTCAAGCGTAAGTTTTCAAAATAATGTGATTTTTGAAGAAATAGATTTTAATGTACATGTGCCGAAACAAGTTTGTGAAGTTTTATATAAATATGAAATTCAATCTGTAATTATAGAAGGTGGAAGGGAAACTTTGCAAAGCTTCATTGATGAAAATTTATGGGATGAAGCTTTTGTTTTTGTTGGGGATATTTTATTTGAAACTGGACTAGAATCACCTAAAATAAAAAAATCACCAATTGAAATTAAAAAAATTTCAAATGATATATTAAAGGTATATATTAATAATTTCAAAGATTAAAATTATTTCTGAAAAAGACACATATAAAACAATAGAAGTATCAAATGGCGATGCGCTCTTTAAAGATAAAGGGAGTAAGTTTATTGGTTATGTTTTTCCAATCACATCCGAAGATGAGGTTAAAATTCACATTGATGAATTGAAGAAAAAACATCATGCAGCAAGGCATTGGTGCTATGCCTGGCAGTTAGGAGTGGAAGATATTCGTTATAGAGCTAATGATGATGGTGAACCTAATAACTCAGCAGGGCAACCCATTTATGGGCAACTTTTATCTTTTGATATTACAAATGTTTTAGTGGTTGTTGTGCGGTATTTTGGAGGAACCAAATTGGGTGTTGGGGGGTTAATAAATGCCTATAAAACAACTGCAAAATTAATTTTAGATGAATCCATTATAACTAAAAAAACAATTGATGTTTATTTTCAGCTAATTTTCGACTATAAAGACATGAATAAAGTGATGCGAATTATAAAAGAAAATAATATTGAAATTAAAAATCAAACAATGAATTTAAATTGTGAGTATTTAATTTATGTTCGAAAAAAAAATGCAGCTAAAGTTGAGCAATTATTTACAGATTTACGATGTTTAAAAATTAAAGAAGTCAATCAATAACTTCAGCCAACTTTTTTAATAGATATTCTGGCGCTCTGGTAGGTTTTTTTGTGATGGAATTTATAAAAGCTAAAGTTACATTGGCGGTAGTTAAAAGTTCGTTGTTTTGATTGTGAATTTCAAACTCAAATTTTATTTTAACTAAAGGTTTATTTACTAAGGTTGTTTTAAGTGTTAAAAGGTCGTCGTATTTAGCTGGTTTTTTGTAATTTATATTTAGACTGATTACAGGTAACATAATACCAGTTTCTTCCATTTTTTTATAGGAGATGCCTAACTTTCGAAGCCATTCAATACGTCCCATTTCTAGGTATTGTGGATAGTTTCCGTGATATGCGAAACTCATTTGATCAGTTTCGCTATATCTAACTCTAAATTCTATTTTATCAGAAATCATTTGATTTATTTAATATTGTTATGATACGTAAAATAAAAACAATAATCAACTACATTTAATTTTTTTATACTAAAATTTATTCACATTTTTGTAAAGCCTAAAATTGCTTAATTGGGCAGCTTTTTTATTCGGCTAATTTAAACTAATAATATTTTAATAACAATAATGACAATTACTGCATCATCAGTTTGGGGAGAATGTTTATCTTTTATAGAAGACAATATTAAACCACAAGCGTATAAAACTTGGTTTGAGCCTATTAAGCCAATAAAATTATCTGGTGAAGCACTTACAATTCAAGTGCCAAGTAAGTTTTTTTATGAATGGTTAGAAGAACACTATATTAAGTTATTAAGAGTTGCATTAGTTAAACAGTTGGGTGAAGATGCTAAATTGATTTATGATGTTAGAATGGAAAATAATTACAGTAGTAGTAAACCACATACTGTTAAAATTCCAAGTTCAAACAGAAATCCAATGAACCCTCAAGGGATGGATGTTCCTTTAGATTTTAATAAACGTGAATTAAGAAATCCGTTTATTATCCCTGGAATTCAAAAAGTTAAAATAGAATCTCAATTAAATCCAAATTATAATTTTGATAGTTTTATTGAAGGAGATTCTAATAGGTTGGCTCGTTCTGCGGGTATGGCTGTTGCAAATAAACCGGGAGGAACTTCCTTTAATCCATTATTAATTTATGGTGGAGTTGGTTTAGGAAAAACTCATTTAGCACATGCTATTGGAGTTCAAATTAAAGATAAATATCCTGATAAAACGGTTTTATATATTTCATCAGAGAAGTTTACACAACAATTTATTGATTCTGTAAAAGGGAACACTAGAAATGATTTTATTCATTTTTATCAAATGGTTGATGTTTTACTAATTGATGATGTTCAATTTTTATCGGGTAAAACTGGGACTCAAGACGTTTTCTTCCATATTTTTAATCATTTACATCAAAATGGAAAGCAAGTTATTTTAACTTCAGACAAGGCACCAGTTGATATGCAAGATATTGAGCAACGCTTACTATCTAGATTTAAGTGGGGATTATCTGCAGAGTTACAAGTGCCTGATTATGAGACTAGAGTTTCTATTTTACAAAATAAACTGTATAGAGATGGTGTTGAAATGCCAGAAGAAATTTTAGAGTATATAGCAAAGCATATAAAATCAAATGTTAGAGAATTGGAAGGTGTGCTAATTTCTATGATTGCACAAGCTTCATTTAATAGAAAAGAATTTACCTTATCTTTAACAAAACAAATTGTTGATAAATTTGTTAAAAATACCAAACGTGAGGTTTCTATAGATTATATTCAAAAAATAGTTTCTAATTATTTTGAATTAGATGTAGCTACTTTGCAATCCAAAACTCGTAAAAGACATATTGTTCAGGCACGTCAATTAGCCATGTATTTTGCAAAAAGAATGACAAAAGCTTCATTAGCTAGTATTGGTTCTCAAATTGGAAAAAGAGATCACGCCACTGTACTTCATGCTTGTAAAACTGTTGATAACTTAACAGAAACTGATAAGCAATTTAGAAAGTACGTAGACGATATAACTAAGAAACTTACTTTTTAATTTATAAATAATGACCAAAATTTTAATGGTTTGTCTCGGTAATATATGCCGTTCTCCATTGGCGGAAGGTATCTTGAAATCTAAAGTATTTGATTTCAAAACTACTGTAGATTCTGCTGGAACGGGTGGGTATCATATAGGTGAGAAACCAGATATGCGGTCTATAAAGATTGCAAAAAAGAATAACATAGATATTACAGACCAATCAGCTAGAAAATTTGTGATTGAAGATTTTGATAAATTTGATTTTATTTATGCCATGGATAACTCAAATTATGAAGATATTATTGGATTGGCGAGAAATGAAAATGATAAATTAAAGGTGAAGCTAATTCTAAATGAAGTTTTTCCTGATGAAAATCTAGATGTACCTGATCCATATAGTGGTGGTGATTATGGGTTTAAAAATGTTTATAAAATGCTTGATGAAGCCTGTGAAATTATTGCTAAAAAAATAAATAAAAATGGATAATCAAATAGGGAAATTGTATTTAATTCCAACCACTTTGGGTGATACAGAACCTTTAGAGGTGCTTCCTTTTTCTGTAAAAAAAATTATAGAAGAATTAGATTGGTTTATTGTTGAAAACGAAAAAACGGCAAGAAGATTTATCAAGCAAATTGCACCTAGAAAATCTCAGCCATCTTTAAAAATTTTAAAGTTAGATAAATATGCTGATCAGCTTGAAGTTAGATCTTATTTAGATATTTGTTCTTCAGGAGTTTCAGTAGGGTTGCTTTCTGAAGCGGGTGTTCCTGCAATTGCTGACCCTGGCGCAGAAATTGTTAAATTAGCTCATGAAAAAAACATAAGGGTAGTACCTTTAGTAGGTCCTTCATCTATTGTTTTAGCAATGATGGCTTCAGGTTTTAATGGGCAAAATTTTGCATTTAATGGGTATTTACCAATTGATAGTTCTGAAAGAAAAGCAGTAATTAAAAATTTAGAAAGATTATCTAAAGATAAAAATCAATCTCAAATATTTATAGAGACACCATTTCGAAATGATAAAATGCTTGCAGATTTAAAAAGCACATTAACACCAACTGCAAAACTATGTGTAGCTTGTGATATTACTTTACCATCTGAATATATTAGAACTTTGGAAGTGAAAGACTGGAAAAATGAAAATCCAGATTTACATAAAAGGCCAACTATTTTTATAATTCATAAAGAATAAAAAAAGGTTTAAACATATTGTTTAAACCTTTTTAGTTAAGTATTATTTAGAAGTTGTTTTATTCTACAATATAATCTTCAATAGGGTTACAAGAACATATTAAATTACGATCTCCATAAGCATCATCAACTCTTCTAACTGAAGGCCAAAATTTATTTTCTTTTATATAAGGTAGAGGAAATGCAGCTTGTTGACGGGTATATGGGTAATTCCATTCGTTAGCAGTTAACATTTCTTCTGTATGAGGTGCATTTTTTAGTGCAGAATTAGTATCTCCACTTTCCATAGTGTCTATTTCTCCTTTTATACTAATTAGAGCATCACAAAAACGATCTAATTCAATTTTGTCTTCACTTTCAGTAGGTTCAATCATTAATGTTCCTGCTACTGGAAATGAAACAGTTGGAGCATGATATCCATAATCCATTAGGCGTTTAGCAACATCAGTAACTTCAACACCTTTTGCTTTAAATTCTCTAAAATCAACAATCATTTCATGTGCTGCAAAACCATTTTCACCAGCATATAAAATTTTATAATGTTTTTCTAAACGAGCTTTTATATAATTAGCATTTAATATAGCGTTAATTGTAGCTAATTTTAATCCATTAGTACCTAGCATTTTAATATAACCATATGAAATTAATAGCACTAAAGCCGATCCCCACGGAGCTGATGAAACAGCTGTAATTGGAGTTTCTCCTCCAGTTGGAATTATAGGATTTGAAGGTAAAAAAGGAGCTAAATGTTTAGCTACACAAATTGGACCAACTCCAGGACCTCCACCACCGTGTGGAATTGCAAAAGTTTTA
>NZ_JBFFOE010000030.1:0-29814 GCF_041562875.1 Lutibacter sp.
ATGAAAGGATCTCGTATTCATGGAATTGTACGTGAATTAGGAAATGAAAATATAGATGTACTTAATTACACTAAAAATACCCAACTTTTTATTGCAAGAGCATTGAGCCCTGCAAAAGTAGTATCTATGGTAATTCACGAAGAAGAGGGAAGGGAAGATGGTAAAAAAGGGCGAGTAGATGTCTATTTATTACCTGAAGAAGTTTCTAAAGCTATTGGGAAAAATGGAGTAAATATACGTTTAGCATCACAACTAACAGGTTACGAATTAGATGTTCAACGAGAAGGTGTACAGGCAGAGGATGATGTTGAATTAACAGAATTTTCTGATGTAATTGAAGCTTGGGTAATTCAAGAATTCAATAAAATTGGTCTTGATACTGCAAGAAGCGTATTAGAAAAAGACGTAAAAGAACTTTTAAAAAGAACTGATTTAGAAGAAGAAACTATTTTAGAAGTTCAAAAAATATTAAGAGAAGAATTTGAGGATTAATTTCTTGAAAATTCAACAATAATAGGCTTAAAATTAATTATATGGCTGACGACAAAACATTGAGACTAAACAAAGTATTACGAGAATTAAACATTTCGTTAGATAGAGCTGTTGAGCATTTGGCTCATAGTGGTTTTGAAATAGAAGCAAGACCAACAACCAAAATATCTAATGAAGAATACAAAATACTCTTAGATGGTTTTCAAACTGATAAAAGTAAAAAAGTAGCTTCAAAAGAGGTTGGTGAAGAAAAACGAAAAGAGAAAGAAGCAATTAAAATTGCTCTTGATGAAAAACTCGAGCAAAAACGCCTTGAAGAAGAAGCCAAAAAAGTTGTCGTAAAAGCCAAAGCTGAAAAGTTAGAAGTTAAAACTGTTGGTAAAATAGATCTTGAGCCAAAAAAAGAAGAAGTTTTTTCACCAAAGAAGGAAGAAGTAAAAGCGATTGAAGTTGAAGAAAAACAACATGTAGTGGTTGATAAACCAAAACAAGTTGATGTAGTTAAAGTTGAAGCACCAAAAGTTGAAGCGCCAAAAGTTGAAAATGATAAGCCAAGCGTAATTGAAAAGATAAAAGATAAAAGTCCTGAAACTTTTAAAGCTCCAGTTAAAAAAGTATTTAAGGAGGAACCTAAGGTTGATATTAAAGAAACTCCAAAAAAAGGAACTCCTACAGTAAAACTAAAAGAGGTTACTAAAGAGCCTATTAAAGGGATTATTAGTGAGGTTGTTAAAAATGAGGATAAAGAAGAACAACCAGTATCTCAAACAATTGAAACTCAATATAAAAAATTAAGTGGACCCAATTTTACGGGTAAAACAATTGATTTAAAGCAGTTTGAAAGACCTAAAAAGAAAAAACCAGAAGCTGTTGTTAAAAAGGAAGCTGAGGCTGAAGCAAATAAAAAGAAAAGAAGAAGAATTGTAAAAAAAGCACAACCACTTAATCCACGAAAACCAGCTGGTTCTGGTACTCCTGGACAAAGACCACCTAGAGGCCCTATAAGACCAGCAGCTGGAGCAAGAAAACAACTTGTAAAAGTTGAGCCAACTGAAGCTGATGTACAAAAACAGGTTAGAGAAACTTTAGAAAAATTACAAGGGAAATCTAAAAAAGGTAAAGGAGCAAAATATAGAAGAGATAAAAGAGAGCATCATAGAGAACAATCTGATATAAATCAAGAATTAGAAGCTTTTGAAAGTAAAATACTAAAAGTAACTGAATTTGTTACGGTTAGTGAAATTGCTACCATGATGAATATTCCTGTAACTAATATTATTTCCACATGTATGTCTTTGGGAATGATGGTGACAATGAATCAACGTTTAGACGCTGAAACGATTGTGATAGTTGCTGAAGAATTTGATTATACGGTAGATTTTGTTGGTGCTGAAGTAGAAGAATCTATTGAAGGACATCAAGATACAGTTGAAGAATTAGAGCCTAGAGCTCCAATTATAACTGTTATGGGACACGTAGATCATGGTAAAACTTCATTACTGGATTACATTCGTGAAGAAAACGTAATTGCAGGAGAATCAGGAGGTATTACACAACATATTGGAGCTTATGGTGTAAAACTTAAAACGGGTCAAAAAATAGCATTTTTAGATACACCAGGTCACGAAGCCTTTACAGCAATGCGTGCTCGTGGTGGACAAGTTGCGGATATTGTAATTATTGTAATAGCAGCGGATGATGATATTATGCCTCAAACAAAAGAAGCAATTAGTCACGCGCAAGCAGCAAGTGTTCCAATTGTATTTGCAATAAATAAAATAGATAAGCCAACAGCTAATCCTGATAAAATTAAAGAACAACTTTCAGCTATGAATTTATTAGTTGAAGATTGGGGAGGTAAAATACAATCTCATAATATTTCCGCAAAAACAGGAGAAGGTGTAGATGAATTACTTGAAAAAGTATTGTTAGAAGCTGAAATGTTAGATTTAAAAGCAAATCCAAATAAAAACGCTGTAGGTACAGTAGTAGAGGCATTATTAGATAAAGGTAGAGGATATGTATCAACAATTTTAGTACAAGAAGGAACATTAAAAATTGGTGATTATTTGTTAGCTGGAAAACACAGTGGAAAAGTAAGAGCTATGTTTGATGAGCGTGGAAATAATTTAAAACAAGCAGGTCCCTCTACACCAGTTTCAATACTTGGTTTAGATGGCGCACCACAGGCAGGTGATAAATTTCATATTTTTGAGGATGAAAAAGAGGCAAAACAAATTGCTACAAAGCGTGCACAATTACAACGTGAGCAGTCTGTTAGAACACAACGTCATATTACATTAGATGAAATAGGAAGAAGAATTGCTTTAGGTGATTTTAAAGAATTAAACATTATTTTAAAAGGAGATGTTGATGGTTCTGTAGAAGCATTAACAGATTCATTCCAAAAATTATCTACGGCTGAAATTCAAGTGAATATCATCCATAAAGGAGTTGGTGCAATTACTGAGTCGGATGTTTTATTAGCTTCTGCATCTGATGCAATTATTATTGGATTTAATGTAAGACCTTCAGGAAACGCTAGATTATTGGCTGACAATGAAGAAATTGATGTAAGGACATATTCTATTATTTATGATGCAATCAATGATTTACGTGATGCAATGGAAGGAATGTTATCTGCAGAAATCAAAGAAGAGGTACTAGGAAATGTTGAAATTAGAGAGGTTTATAAAATTTCTAAAGTTGGAAACATTGCAGGTTGTATGGTTATAAGTGGTAAAATACTTCGATCTTCTAAAATTAGAATTATTAGAGATAGTGTGGTAATTCATTCAGGTGAATTAACAGCTCTAAAACGTTTTAAAGATGACGCTAAGGAAGTAACAAAAGGATTTGATTGTGGTATTCAAATTAAAAACTTTAATGATATAGAAATAGGCGATGTAATTGAAGCTTATCATGAAGTTGAAATTAAAAAGAAATTGAAAAGAAACTAATGTTAATTAGTAACCATAAAAAAGCGTGCATTCTAGAATGCACGCTTTTTTTTATGTCTAAATTGATATTATATTTTATCTTCTAAAACAATAGCTCCAGAAAATTTATCTTTAATAATATTTAATATCCTATCTGCTTCTAAGCGTGTACTAAAATCACCAACCTGAGTCTTCCATTCAGGGGATTTATAAATGATTTTGGTTGTGTATTCAGGATAAGCAGCATTAAAATTTTGCTTTATTCGGTATGCTTGTGTCTCATTTCCATTGTATAATTGTATCTTAAATACGATTGAGTTTTTATTTTTTTTATTAAAATCTCTTTTTTGTTCAATTAAATTGTTAATTTTTTCAGTTTCATTTTGTGCATATGAATTTGCAACATTTAATAAAAAGGCTAAAAAAGCAGTAAATAATAATTTTTTTCGTGAAATAATCATATATTTTTAATTTTTATTCAAATTTATAGTTTTTCCTTTAAATTTATATGAATCTAAACGTTATTTAGAATGAATATAAATTACATTTAACACAATTATAACATTTTGAGGTTTGTATATAAATGCTACTTTTGTCAAATCCTTTAAAAAATGACTTAAGTCATATATTTTTAAATGAAAAAATTGTACCAAACAAGAAAAAATATTTTTTTTAAGTATGAAAAGTGTTAAATTACACAGTCAATTATCAAGATTAGTCGTTAATAGTCTTGTTTTCCTTTTACTATTTTCACTTAATTTATCAGCTCAAGAAGGTGATGCGGCTAATGGAGAAAAACTATTTAAGTCCACATGTGCAGCTTGTCATAAATTAGATGCAAAATTAGTAGGACCAGCTTTAAAAGGCGTTACAGAAAGAAGAGAGCAAGATTGGTTAATTTCTTGGATTAAAGATAGTCCAGGAATGATTAAATCAGGAGATAAATTAGCAATTCAAGTTTTCGAAGAGAACAATAAATTGCCAATGACGCAAAACCCTCAATTATCTGATCAGGATATTATTGATATTTTAGAGTACACAAAAGGTGAACCAATTGCTTCTGAAAGTGAATCTGTAGCTCAGGAAGTAGATCCAGGAGTTGAACGTGGGAAGAAAATTTTTAAAACAAATTGTGCTGCTTGTCACAAATTGGAAGGAAAATTAATTGGTCCTCCATTATTGAATATTGGTGATAAATATGAGAACGAGTGGTTGAAACTTTGGATTAAAGATAATGTTGCTTTGATAGCATCAGGTGATAAATTAGCAAAAACGGCTTCTGAATATTCTCCAATAGGAATGACTCCATTTCCTCAACTTTCTGATGAAGATTTAGATGACTTATTAAAATATTTAGCAGTTGGTGATGTGAAAGAAGTTGCTGCTTCAACGGCAACATCAGCTAAAGATGAAGAAATTTTTAATAAACCTGGTTTTGGTGTTTTGCCAACTTTAGCGCTTACTATATTAGCATTTTTAATACTGGTAATTATTGTTTCTTTAACAATTAATAAAAAAGTAGTTGAAGGTGAAGAATCTACGGGGAGTATGTTGAAAACATTATTTTTCAACCCTTTCTTACGTTTCTTAGCAATATTATTTTTCTTATTATTAGGAGCTTGGTTGTTGTTTGGATGGTTAATGCAAATTGATTTAAACGAAGGGTATCAACCAATTCAGCCAATTGCATTTTCTCACACAGTACATGCTGGGGATAATAAAATAGATTGTCAATATTGTCACTCTTCGGCAAAAAATAGTAAAACTTCAGGTATTCCATCAGCTAATGTTTGCATGAATTGTCATAAAACTATTACAGAATACAAAGGTGAATTATTTGATGGTCATACTAAAGAGGATTTAGATAATGAAATCCAAAAAATATACAATGCCGTAGGTTGGGATAAAGATAACCTTAAATACATTGAAGGTGCTGTAGAAAAACCTATTGAATGGGTTAGAATTCACAATTTAGCGGATTTTGCATACTACAATCACTCGCAGCACGTAACAGTTGCAGGTTTAGAATGTCAAAAATGTCATGGGCCAGTTGAAACAATGCATGAAGTTCGTCAGTTCTCACCATTAACAATGGACTGGTGTATTACTTGCCACAGAGAAACTGAAGTAGATTTAACAGAGAATGGGTATTATAAAAATATCCACGATCAGTTAGCTAATAAGTATGGTGTAGAAAAAGTGACTGAAGCTCAAATGGGAGGTTTAGAATGTGGTAAATGTCACTATTAATATTAATTACAAAGTAAATAACAAAATATAAAATGGCATCAAACAAAAAATACTGGAAAAGTGTTGAAGAACTTAAAGAAAATAGTTCTATTGTTGATACGTTAAGACAAAACGAGTTTGTTGAAGAAATCCCAACGGATGTATTTTTAGGAGATAAAGAAAACCTGGAAGCTTCATCAACAACTCGTAGAGACTTTTTAAAGTATGTAGGGTTTACAACAGCAGCAGCTTCGTTAGCAGCTTGTGAAGGTCCTGTAGTAAAATCAATTCCTTATGTAATTAAACCAGATGACATTATTCCTGGTGTTGCTGAATATTATGCAACTACCATGGCTGATGGTTTTGATTTAGCAAATGTATTGGTAAAAGTTAGAGAAGGACGTCCAATTAAAATTGAACCAAACAAAGAAGCAAACGGAACTACAAATGCACGTGTGCAAGCTTCTGTTTTATCATTATATGATAGTCTTCGTTTGAAATCGCCTAAAGCAAATGGAACTGATATTTCTTGGGCTGATGCTGATTTGCAAATAATTTCAAAATTAAATGAAGTTAAAGAATCAGGATTGCCAATTGCAGTTTTAACAGGAACTTGTGCGAGTCCATCTACTAAAAAGTTAATTAATAATTTAGGTGAAACTTTCGGAACCGTAAATCATGTAGTATATGATGCAGTTTCTGAATCTGCAGCCTTAGATGCTTTTGAAGCAATATACGGTTCAAGAGCTTTACCTGATTATCATTTAGAAAAAGCAGAGGTTATTGTTTCTATTGGAGCAGATTTCTTAGGAGATTGGCAAGGTGGAGGATTTGATTCAGGTTATGCAAAAGGACGTGTTCCAAATCAAGGAAAAATGTCTCACCATATTCAGATTGAATCAAATATGACGTTATCAGGTGCAAATGCCGATAAACGTTTAATGGTAAAACCATCTGAACAAAACTTGGCACTTATTAAATTATACCAAGCTGTAGTTAAGGGAATATCAACAAGAGAAGCTAGTCCTTTAAATGATGCTATTCAAAAGGCAGCAACTAAAATAAAAAAGGCAGGTAGTAAAGCAGTTGTTATCACAGGGATTCAAGATAAAAATGCGCAATTATTAGCTTTAGCAATTAATAACGCTATTAATAGTGAAGTAATTGATGTAGTTGTTACTAAAAATGTTAGAAAAGGAAACGATGCTGATGTTGCTCAATTAATAACCGATATGAATGCAGGTAAAATTGGAGCCGTTATAATTAACAGTTCAAATCCTGTTTATTCATTACCTAATTCAACAGAATTTGTTGAAGGATTGAAAAAAGTAAAATTATCAGTTGCATTTACTATGCAAGATAATGAAACAGCAAATGCTGTTCAATATGCATTAGCAACTCCACATTATTTAGAATCTTGGGGAGATGTTGTTATTAAAAAAGGACAATATAGCTTAATGCAACCAACAATTAAACCATTGTTTAACACACGTCAGTTTCAAGACGCATTATTAACTTGGACAGGTAGCACTGCTACTTATTATGATTTTCTTAAAGAAACTTGGAATACAGAAGTGTTAAATGGTACTTCTTGGAACCAGGCTTTACACGATGGTGTTTTTACATCAGAAGTTGTAGGGGAAGTTTCTGCTTTAGAAGTTGATGTTGATGCTGCTGGTTCAGAATTAGCAAAAATAAAAGGAAGTAATTTTGAATTAGCTTTATACACTAAAGTTGGTTTAGGAGATGGTCAAATGGCTAATAATCCTTGGTTACAAGAATTCCCAGATCCAATTACAAGAACTTCTTGGGACAATTACTTAACAATTTCAAAAGCTGATGCTGAAACAATTGGTGTAGTAAATTATAACGTTGCTAACGGAGCTTTAAATGGTAGTTTAGTTGAATTAACAGTAAATGGAGTTAGCGAAACGTTACCAGTGTTTATCCAACCAGGTCAAGCAAAAGGTTCTTTAGGTTTGGCGTTAGGTTACGGGCGTACTCAAGGTTTAAAAGATGAAATGAAAACTGGTAAGAATGGATACCAATTTTATAAAAACTTTAATAATTTTCAAGCCGATGTTACTTTAAAAGTGGTTGAAGGTGAGCATGAATTTGCTTGTGTACAATTACAAAATACCTTAATGGGTAGAGGTGATATTATTAAGGAAGCTACTTTAGAAGAATATAACACTATAGATTCAAAAGAATGGAATAAAGTTCCTATGGTTTCATTAGATCATAATGAAGTTGAAGCAACTACGGTTGACTTATGGGAATCTTTCGATAGATCAATGGGGCACCATTTTAATCTTTCAATAGATTTAAATGCTTGTACAGGTTGTGGAGCTTGTGTTATTGCATGTCACGCTGAAAATAATGTTCCTGTTGTTGGAAAAGATGAAATTAGACGATCAAGAGATATGCATTGGTTAAGAATTGACCGTTACTATTCTCATGAAGAAGATTTTGCAGGTGATGTAGAAACAAAAGAAAATGGAACTGGAGTTCTTGGCTATAAAAATACAATGTCTGATTTAGAAGACCCATCTGAAAATCCTTCAGTAGCTTTTCAACCAGTAATGTGTCAGCACTGTAATCACGCACCTTGTGAAACAGTTTGTCCAGTAGCAGCAACTTCTCACGGTCGTCAAGGTCAAAATCAAATGGCTTATAATAGATGCGTTGGAACACGTTACTGTGCAAATAACTGTCCTTATAAAGTACGTAGATTTAACTGGTTTGAATACCCAGAAAATGATAATTTTGACTATAATATGAATGATGATTTAGGTAAAATGGTGTTAAACCCAGATGTTACTGTTCGTTCACGTGGTGTTATGGAAAAATGTTCTATGTGTATTCAAATGACTCAGGCAACTATTTTAAAAGCTAAGAAAGAAGGCAGACCAGTAAATACAAATGAATTTGAAACTGCTTGTTCTAATGCTTGTAGCACTAATGCTATGGTATTTGGAGATATCAATCATAAAGAAGATACCGTAACAAGTTTAACAGAGGATAAAAGAGCTTATCATTTATTAGAGCATATTGGTACAAAACCAAACGTGGTTTATCATGTAAAAGTTAGGAATACTCAAGAAGCATAGAAAGAATATTAATAGATTATAATTAAATAAGAATTATGTCGTCTCATTACGAAGCACCTATAAGAAGACCTTTAATCGATGGAAATAAAAGCTACCACGATATTACTGTTGAAGTAGCCGCTCCTGTAGAAGGTAAAGCCAATAAATTATGGTGGACAGCTTTTACAATTGCACTTTTAGCATTCCTTTGGGGTGTTGGGTCAATTATATACACCATCGGAACTGGAATTGGAGTTTGGGGATTAAATAAAACTGTAGGTTGGGCATGGGATATTACCAACTTTGTATGGTGGGTAGGTATTGGTCATGCTGGTACACTTATTTCAGCAGTACTTTTATTATTCCGTCAAAAATGGAGAATGGGTATTAACCGTTCTGCAGAAGCAATGACCATTTTTTCTGTTGTTCAAGCAGGTTTATTTCCGGTAATTCACATGGGTCGTGTTTGGAATGCACATTTTGTATTGCCAATTCCAAATCAATTTGGTACACTTTGGACCAACTTTAACTCGCCATTATTATGGGATGTTTTTGCAATTTCTACTTATCTATCAGTTTCATTAGTATTTTGGTGGACAGGTTTATTACCAGATTTTGCAATGTTACGCGATAGAGCAGTAAGACCATTTCAAAAGAAAATATATAGTCTATTAAGTTTTGGATGGAGCGGTAGAGCTAAAGACTGGCAACGTTTTGAAGAAGTTTCATTAGTGTTAGCAGGTTTAGCTACACCATTAGTACTTTCAGTACATACAATTGTATCTTTTGATTTTGCTACTTCAGTAATTCCAGGATGGCATACCACAATTTTCCCTCCTTATTTTGTTGCAGGAGCTGTATTCTCTGGATTTGCAATGGTAAATACCTTGCTTATTATTATGAGAAAAGTTTCAAACTTAGAAGCTTATATTACAAAACAACACATTGAATTAATGAACATTGTAATTATGATTACAGGTTCAATAGTTGGTTGTGCTTATATTACAGAGTTATTTATTGCTTGGTATTCAGGTGTTGAATATGAACAATATGCGTTTTTAAATAGAGCAACCGGACCTTATTGGTGGGCTTATTTATTAATGATGAGTTGTAATGTGCTTTCACCACAATTTATGTGGTTTAAAAGATTAAGATCAAGTATAATGTTCTCATTCTTTATTTCAATAGTTGTTAATATTGGAATGTGGTTTGAAAGATTTGTGATTATTGTAACTTCTTTACATAGAGATTATTTACCATCATCTTGGACTATGTTCTCACCAACTTTTGTTGACATTGGAATTTATGTTGGAACTATTGGTTTCTTCTTTGTGTTATTCTTATTATACGCAAGAACCTTCCCAGTAATTGCACAAGCAGAGGTTAAATCTATATTGAAGTCATCAGGTGAACAATTTAAAAAATTAAGAGACGGAAATCATGAGTAATAAAGTAATACAAGCAATGTATAATGATGATGATATCCTATTGGATGCTGTAAAAGAAGTTCGTGCAGCAAATTATCATATTGAAGAAATTTTCACACCTTTCCCAGTTCATGGCTTAGATAAAGCCATGGGATTAAAAGGAACACGAATTGCTATTACAGCTTTTATGTATGGTTGTGTAGGTTTTGTATTTTCTATTTGGATGATGAATTATATGATGATTGAACAATGGCCTCAAGATATTGGTGGTAAACCAAGTTTTACGTTTATTCAAAATATGCCAGCATTTGTTCCAATTATGTTTGAAATGACAGTATTTTTTGCGGCACATTTAATGGTAATTACCTTTTATATGCGCAGTAAATTATGGCCATTCAAAAAAGCTGAAAACCCAGATCCAAGAACAACTGATGATATGTTTGTGATGGAAGTTTCTGTTGACGGAAATGAAGCTGAATTAGTTTCATTCTTGGAAAAAACAGGAACTGTAGAAATTAAAGTAACGGAAAAGCACTAATTAAAATGAAAAACATTTTAAAAATAACAATAGCATTGGCTTTTACATTTATAGTATCCTCTTGTTGGAGTGATAAAACAAAGCCAAATTACCAGTATATGCCTGATATGTATAAGTCTGTTGGATATGAAACATATTCTACAAACCCAAATTATGCAAATGGTATGACAACTCAACTTCCTGCTGAAGGAACTATTTCACGTGGACAGATACCATATGATTTTGAGAATACAAATGAGGGATATGATGCAGCTAAAGCAGATTCAAAAAATCCATTGGAGACAAATGAAGCTAATTTAGCAAATGGAAAAAAAATGTTCAATATTTACTGTATTTCTTGTCACGGTTCAGCTGGAGCAGGTGATGGTGTATTGGTACAACGTGAAAAGTTTTTAGGAGTTCCCAATTATAAAGACAGAGAAATAACTGAAGGTAGTATTTACCACGTTATTATGTATGGAAGAAATATGATGGGATCACATGCTTCTCAATTAACAGCTAAAGAACGTTGGCAAGTAACAATGTATGCAAATCAGTTAAGAACAGAATTATTAAAATAACACTTTTACTAAGATAGAATTTAAGAATATGTATACCTTTTCAAGTAAATTAAAAACATTTTCATTCGCTCTAATGATTATTGGACTTTTAGGAGTTGGTTATGGGTTTTTATCTACACCAAGTTCAGTAGAAGATGTTAAACTAATGATGCAAGATAGCCATGAGACTCATAGTGAAGTAGCTACAACTCATCAAGCAGAAGCAGAAGTTGCGGTTCATGATACTTCAGCTGACGTTGAAACTGAAGCGCATTCAGATGATGCACATGCTGAGCATGTATTACATTTATTACAAAACAAGCCTTGGTCATCATTATACATTGCGTTGTTTTTCTTTTTTATGATTTCATTAGGCACATTAGCCTTCTACGCAATTCAACACGCATCTCAAGCAGGTTGGTCTATAGTGCTTTTTAGAGTTATGGAAGCAATAGCATCCTATTTGCCAGTGGGTGCAATATTATTATTTGTATTTTTTGTATTGTCTTCATTGCATATGAATCACTTATTTACTTGGATGGATCCTGAAGTAGTTGCTCATGATGAATTAATTCAAAATAAAGCAGGTTATTTAAATGTTCCATTCTTTTTAATTAGAGCTGCTATTTATATGGCTGGTTGGATTTGGTACCAACAACATTCAAGAAAATTAACGTTGGCACAAGATAATGCTTCAGACATAAGCAACTACACCAAATTATTCAAGCGTTCAGCAGCATTTTTAGTATTCTTTTTAGTTACAGAATCTATGATGTCTTGGGACTGGATTATGTCTTTAGATCCACATTGGTATAGTACATTATTTGGATGGTACGTATTTGCAAGTATGATAGTTTCTGCAATCACTACAATTGCACTGGTTTCAATATATTTAAAAGGAAAAGGATATTTAGAATTTGTAAATAATAGCCACTTACATGATTTAGCTAAATTTATGTTTGGGTTTAGTATTTTTTGGACGTATTTATGGTTTTCACAGTTTATGTTAATTTGGTATGCTAATATTCCTGAAGAGGTAACGTACTTTGTAACAAGATTTAATGATTATAGATTACCATTTTTAGGCATGGTAGTATTAAACTTTGTATTTCCATTATTAGTATTAATGAACAGTGATTATAAACGTGTAAACTGGTTTATAGTTTGTACCGGAATTGTAATTTTAATTGGACATTACATTGATATTTTTGTAATGGTGATGCCTGCAACTGTTGGAGATCAATGGTTTTTTGGTATCTCTGAAATAAGTTCAGCAATATTAATTTTAGGAGTGTTTATATTTGTTGTTTTCAATGCATTAACAAAAGCTCCATTATTAGCAAAAGGGAATCCTTTTATAAAAGAAAGTGAACATTTTCACTATTAAAGCATAAAAAATTAGATAGAAAAGAGTCCTGAATACGTTTTATTCAGGATTTTTTTTATATTTGGCACCACTATACTAACTACTAACAAAAAAATATGACAGCATTACTTTATGTTTTATTGGCAATTGTGCTTGCCGTAGCTATTTGGCAAATAACAAGTATACTCAATTTAAAGGGTACAATAGCTACTGATAAAGACAATAATACCCAGGGAATTTTATTTGCAGCCTTTGGAATTTTCTTCTATGGTTTAATGATATTTTCTTTTTGGAAATATTCTGTAATTCTTTTACCGGATGCAGCTTCAATTGAAGGAGAAAGTTATGATACATTATATTTAGTAACCATGTTACTAATTTTATTTGTACAAGCAATTACTCAATTTTTACTATTTTATTTTGCATTTAAATATAGAGGTATTAAAGGCCGAAAGGCATTGTTTTATGCAGATAGTCACAAATTGGAAATGATTTGGACTATTGTACCTGCAGTAGTTTTATCTGGAATTGTACTTTATGGACTTTCAGTTTGGAATGATGTTATGGATGCTTCGGATGCTGAAAATCCATTAATTGTTGAAGTGTATGCTAAGCAATTTCAATGGGAAGCACGTTATGCAGGGGAAGATAATGAGTTAGGTTTAGCCAACGTGCGTAATATCAAAGGAATCAACACAATGGGTGTTGATATGACTGATAAAAATGCGAATGATGATGTTCCTACACGAGAACTACATTTACCTAAAGGACGAAAAGTTATTTTTAAATTTCGTTCACAAGATGTTTTACATTCAGCCTATATGCCTCATTTTAGAGCTCAAATGAACTGCGTTCCGGGAATGGTTACTCAATTTGCTTTCACACCAAGTATGACTACTGAAGAAATGAGAGCAAATGATAAAACGATAGCTAAAGTTGAAGGGATTAATAAAATTAGAGCTGATAAAGGTGAAGATCCTTATGAATTTGATTACTTATTACTTTGTAATAAAATTTGTGGTTCTTCACATTACAACATGCAAATGAAAATTGTTGTTCAGGAAGAAGCCGATTTTAATGCTTGGTTGAAAGATCAAAAAACAATGGCTCAAGTTGTTGTTCAATAAAAACTAACTACACTACTAACAAAAAAATATAATATGTCAGATCATCATCATAAAGAAACATTTGTAACTAAATACATTTTTAGTCAAGATCATAAAATGATTTCTAAACAATACCTTGTAACTGGTATTTTTATGGGAGTAATAGGGGTATTTATGTCTATGTTATTCCGTTTGCAAATTGCTTGGCCAGACCATTCATTTAGTATAATAGAAGCGTTTTTAGGTCGCCATCAGGATGGAGGTGTAATGTCACCGGATATTTATCTTGCAATTGTAACCATTCACGGTACTATTATGGTGTTCTTTGTTTTAACAGCTGGTTTAAGCGGAACCTTTAGTAACCTTTTAATTCCATTGCAAATTGGTGCCCGAGATATGGCATCAGGATTTTTAAACATGGTTTCTTATTGGTTATTCTTTTTATCAAGTGTAATTATGGTTTGCTCACTTTTTGTTGAAGCAGGACCTGCAGCAGCTGGTTGGACAATCTATCCACCATTAAGTGCTTTACCACAAGCGATTCCAGGATCAGGAATGGGAATGACACTTTGGTTAATTTCTATGGCTATATTTATTGCTTCATCTTTACTGGGAGCTTTAAATTATATTGTAACTGTTTTAAATTTAAGAACTATTGGAATGAAAATGACGAGATTGCCTTTAACAATTTGGGCTTTCTTTGTAACAGCTATTATTGGTGTAGTTTCATTTCCTGTTTTATTATCTGCAGCCTTACTTTTAATTTTTGATAGAAGTTTTGGAACATCATTCTTTTTGTCAGATATTTTTATTCAGGGTGAAGTATTGCATTACCAAGGAGGTTCGCCAGTTTTGTTTGAACATTTATTTTGGTTCTTAGGGCATCCTGAAGTTTATATAGTTTTATTACCAGCATTAGGAATTACTTCTGAAATTATTTCAACAAACTCAAGAAAACCTATTTTTGGTTATAGAGCCATGATTGGTTCCATTATAGCAATTGCTTTTTTATCAACCATAGTTTGGGGACATCATATGTTCGTTTCTGGTATGAATCCTTTCTTAGGATCCGTGTTTACATTCACAACTTTATTAATTGCAATTCCTTCAGCTGTAAAAGCATTTAACTATATCACCACACTTTGGAAAGGGAATTTACAAATGAATCCGGCGATGCTATTTTCAATAGGTTTGGTTTCAACATTTATTTCTGGGGGACTTACTGGTTTGGTTCTTGGAGATAGTGCTTTAGATATTAATGTGCACGATACTTATTTTGTTGTTGCTCACTTTCACTTGGTAATGGGTGTATCAGCTATTTACGGAATGTTTGCGGGTGTTTATCATTGGTTCCCTAAAATGTATGGAAGAATGATGAACAAAACATTAGGGTATTGGCATTTTTGGATAACTGCTGTTGCAGCATATGGGGTTTTCTTCCCAATGCATTTTATTGGTTTGGCAGGTCTACCACGAAGATATTATTCAAACACCGCATTTCCGCTTTTTGATGATGTAGCGGATGTAAATATTGTAATTACTTTATTTGCAATTTTAGGTGGTGCAGCACAGTTAATATTCTTAGCAAATTTCTTTATTAGTATTTATAAAGGGAAAAAGGCAGAACAAAATCCTTGGAGATCAAATACGTTAGAATGGACAACTCCTGTTGAGCATGTTCACGGAAACTGGCCAGGAGAATTACCAACAGTGCATCGTTGGCCTTATGATTATAGTAAACCAGGACAACCTGAAGATTTTGTCTCTCAAACTACACCTTTAATGGAAGGGGAAGAGGAATCTTAAAAAGATAAAATATTATAAAATGAAAACCTTTCTTTTTTTAGAAAGGTTTTTTTATTTCTGCTATCTTTGTTTCTATGAACGAAAACTTGAATCCTGAAAAAAAAGATTTTACTTCTGAAGAATTGGATGTTGAAAAAAAATTACGTCCATTAACCTTTGATGATTTTACAGGTCAGGAACAAGTATTAGAAAATTTAAAAATTTTTGTTGAAGCAGCCAATTTAAGAGGTGAAGCTTTAGATCACACCTTGTTTCACGGTCCTCCAGGATTAGGAAAAACTACGTTGGCACATATTCTTGCCAATGAATTAAATGTTGGCTTAAAAATTACATCAGGTCCTGTATTAGATAAGCCAGGAGATTTAGCTGGCTTACTTACCAATTTAAATGAACGTGATGTATTATTTATTGATGAGATTCATCGGTTAAGTCCAATTGTTGAAGAGTATTTATACTCAGCAATGGAAGATTATCGTATTGATATTATGATTGAATCTGGGCCAAACGCTCGTACAGTTCAAATAGATTTAGAACCATTTACCTTAATTGGTGCAACAACACGTTCAGGTTTGTTAACTGCACCTATGCGAGCTCGTTTCGGGATTAGTAGTAGATTACAATATTACAGTACAGAATTGTTAACTACAATTCTTCAAAGAAGTGCAATTATTTTAAAAGTTCCAATTTCAATGGAATCAGCAATAGAAATAGCAGGTAGAAGTAGAGGAACACCAAGAATTGCAAATGCATTACTTCGTAGAGTTCGTGATTTCGCTCAAATTAAAGGTAATGGTACTATTGATATTAATATAGCTAAATATGCATTAAATGCATTAAATGTTGATGCACACGGTTTAGATGAAATGGATAATAAAATTTTAAATACCATTATTGATAAATTTAAAGGAGGGCCAGTTGGTATTAGCACAATTGCAACTGCGGTAGGTGAAAATGTTGAGACCATTGAAGAAGTTTACGAACCATTTTTAATTCAAGAAGGCTTTATTATGCGTACACCACGTGGACGTGAAGTAACAGAACTTGCATATAAACATTTGGGTAAAATAAAAGGACTTAATCAAGGAGAGCTATTTTAATAATTTTGTGATTGTTATCACAAAACTAAAAATACTTCACTGTACTTTTGTCTTGTAAATAATTATAAACTTGAAAGTTAACAATGAGTTTTAAACAACTATTTCCTTTTTTAACTTGGCTTCCATTAGCGAAAAAATCTTGGAAAGATGATTTAATTGCTGGATTAACAGGAACTATAATAGTTATTCCACAAGCAGTTGCTTTTGCATTAATAGCGGGGATGCCACCAGTTTACGGATTTTATATTGCTATGATAGCTCCTATTATTGCAGCGCTTTGGGGGTCTTCATATCACTTAATATCTGGTCCAACAACTACAAGTTCAATTGTTGTTTTTGCAATTATCACAAAATATTATCATCCAGAAAATGAAATAGATTTATATATTTCTATGACCATTGTATTGTCATTTATGGCTGGAGTTATTAAGTTGTTAATGGGACTTTTTAAAATGGGAAAACTTGTTGATTTTGTCTCAAACTCGGTTGTAATTGGTTTTACAGCTGGGGCAGGAATCTTAATTGCATTTAAACAATTAAAACATGTTTTCGGGATAAATGTACCCCAAGGTTCTAAAATATATGAAGTTGTAAATTATATAATTTTACACATTAAGGAAACCAATTATTATGCTTTAATTGTTGCTTTAGTAACACTTTTAATAGCTATTATAATAAAAAAATTTATAAAGAAAATAGGAAGATTTAATTTGTTAATTGCAATGGTTTTAGGAACTTTACTAGCAATTTATTTGGGTGGAGAAAATTCAGGTATTCAAACAGTTGGTCATATCCCAAGTCATTTACCACCTTTTAAAGTTCCTGATTTCAATTTTGATTGGATGCAGAAATTATTTCCTGGAGCTATTGTTTTAGCACTTTTGGGTTTGGTTGAAGCGGTTTCAATTTCAAGAGCCGTTGCTTTACATTCACATCAAAAGTTAAATAACAATCAGGAATTTATTGGACAAGGGTTGTCAAATATAATTCCTAGTTTTTTCTCATGTTATGCAAGTTCGGGTTCTTTTACGCGTTCAGGTGTAAATTATCAGGCAGGAGCTAAAACACCTCTTTCAGCAATTATTGCTGGACTTGGTTTAATACTTGTTTTATTATTTGGAGCCAAATATGCTTCTTTCTTACCCAAACCTGCAATGGGAGGAATTATTTTATTGGTAGGCTACAATTTAATTGATTTTAAACATATAAAACTAATTTATGCGAGTAGTAAAAGAGAACTATTTGTATTCAGTTTAACTTTATTAGGAACTTTATTTTTGCATTTAGAACAGGCGGTAATTTTAGGAATTGCAGTATCATTAATTTTTTATTTAGAACGTACTTCAAAACCGAATGTGGCCGAGTTAGGTTTAAATAATGAGAAAAAATTTGTGAATATAATCAGAGATTCTTCAGTAGAAGAATGTCCACAAATAAAAGTGATACGTATTGATGGGTCACTTTATTTTGGTGCCGTTGAAGAAGTTTCAAACTTTTTTATGAATATGTATGAAAAAAACACCTACAAACATGTTTTAGTCTTATCAAATGGAATTAATTTTATCGATTTAGCTGGAGCAGAATGGTTAACTCATGAAGTTGATAAATGGAAGGAACGAGGAGGTGGCATTTATTTTGTTGGTTTAAAAATTATTAGTCAAGATGTTCTAAATAATGGAGGTTTTTCAGAAAGAATAGGTTATGAAAATTTCTTTAAAGATAAGAATACTGCTATTTCTACAATTTACAATAAGTTAGAGAGCAATATATGTGAGAATTGTTCTGTGAAAATTTTTAAAGAGTGTAAAAATGAAATTAAGTCTTAAAGATATATTTCCAATTTTTGAATGGTTACCAAATTATAACAAATCTTGGTTAAAAGGAGACCTTTCGGCAGGTTTAACAGTTGGAATTATGTTGGTTCCACAAGGTATAGCATACGCCATGATTGCAGGGTTACCTCCAATTTACGGTTTGTATACCGCTATGATTCCTCAAATTATCTATGCCATTTTTGGAACATCTAGACAATTAGCAGTGGGTCCTGTAGCTATGGATTCATTAATTGTAGCATCAGGAGTTGCAACATTAGCAGAAATTGGTACGGAAAATTTTATTGAATTTGCTATTCTTCTAGCTTTTATGATGGGATTTTTACAAGTAATATTTGGATTATTTAAACTAGGATTTTTAGTTAATTTTTTATCAAGACCAGTAATTAGTGGATTCACATCTGCAGCTGCTCTAATAATTGCATTCAGTCAATTAAAGCATTTACTTGGCGTTAATATTCAAAGCGATAATAAGTTACATAGCTTAATAATAGAGCTATTTCAACACTTAAAAGATATTAATTATATCGCTTTTGCAATAGGAGGAATTTCAATCTTAATTTTAATTTTCTTTAAACGAATAACAACAAAAATACCGGCAGCTTTAGTTGTAGTAGTATTTGGGATTTTAGCTGTGAAATATTTAAAATTAGATGAGGCTGGAGTTCAAATAATAGGAAATATACCAGAAGGATTGCCATCTTTTAAAATGCCGAGTTTTAATATTGAAATAATGAAGGAATTATTTCCAATTGCTTTGACGTTATCTTTTATTGCATTTTTAGAAGCAATATCAGTAGCAAAAGCAATTGAATTAAAGCATAATAACACCTATAAAGTAATTGCAAATAAAGAGTTAATTGCCATAGGAATGGGGAATATTATAGGTTCATTTTTTCAAACATATCCTGCAACTGGAGGATTGTCTAGAACAGCTGTAAATAATGAAGTAGGAGCAAAAACGCCAATGGCTGCAATAATTGCGAGCGTTGTAATTGGGTTAACCTTACTATATTTAACTCCAGTTTTTTACTATTTACCAAAGTCAATTATTGCAGCAATAATTATAGTGGCTGTTTATGGATTACTTGACTTTAAAGTCCCTAAACAAATATTAAAATATTCGAAAAGAGAACTAATAATTTTGAATAGTACTCTTATAATAACTGCAGTTGTTGGAATAAAAGAGGGAATATTCATAGGTGTTATTTTATCAATATCTATGTTAATTTATAGAAGCACAAAACCTCATATTGCTATTTTAGGAAAAGTGTCAGGTACTCATTTCTATAGAAATATAGAAAGATTTGAAGGGCTTTTAGAGGTTCATGAAGCTATTTTAATAATACGGTTTGATGCACAATTATATTTTGCAAATGTTCAGTATTTTAAAGATAAGTTAGATGAATATGTTACAGAAAAAGGGGCGAATTTAAAACTTATTATAATTGATGGAGAAAGTATAAATAGTATTGATAGTTCGGGTGTTTATATGTTATATGAAATTATAAAAAAATATAATAATTTGAATATTGATATTGCTTTTACGGGGATGAAAGGTCCTGTGAGAGATGTTTTTGAAAAAAGTGAAATCATGAAAGAAATTAGCTATAAAAACTGTTTCATGAGTATTCAAGAAGCTGTTGATTCTTTTGATAAAAATACAAATAATAAAGAAAATATTCGTAATTTTAATAGATATGTAGAACAAACGAATCGTTAAATTTTTCTAAAAATAAAATTTTATGTAACTTGAATCACAAAAACATAAAAACTAACTTGTAGTTTTGAATTTCAAGAGGTAAATTTAATAACTTAAAAATCAGATAATTATGAAAGTTGAACAATTGTTTACAGGATGCTTGGCGGAAATGGCATATTATATTCATTCCAATGGAGAAGCCGCAATAATTGACCCTTTAAGAGAAACTGAACCATATATTGAAATGGCAAAAGCTGATGGAGCTAAAATTAAATATATATTTTTAACTCACTTTCATGCAGATTTTGTGTCTGGTCAAGTTGATTTAGCAAAAAAGACAGGAGCAACCATCGTTTTTGGTCCAAATGCAGATCCTATTTATGACATACATCAAGGAAAAGATGGTGAAAAATTTAAAATTGGAGATTTAACACTCCAACTATTACATACGCCTGGACATACCATGGAATCTTCATCTTATTTATTAATTGATGAAAAAGGAAATAAACCGTATGTGTTTACAGGAGATTGTTTATTTATTGGTGATGTTGGAAGACCGGATTTAGCAGTAAAATCTGATTTAACTCAGGCAGATTTGGCAGGTCATTTATTTGATTCTCTTCGAAATAAGATAATGACTTTGCCTGATGATATTATTGTATATCCAAATCATGGCGCAGGTTCAGCCTGTGGTAAAAATATGAGCTCTGAAACTTTTGATACGTTAGGAAATCAAAAGAAAACAAACTATGCTTTAAGAGCTGATATGACAAAAGAAGAATTTATTGAGGAAGTTACAACTGGGTTAAAACCACCACCACAATATTTCGGGAATAATGTTAGAATGAATAAAGGTATCAACATTAGTATTGATGAAGTTATACGCCGAGGTACCGCACCAATTGATGCAGATTCATTCAAAGAAATGAGCGAGCAAAATGATATTTTGGTATTAGATACTCGTACCAAAGAAATTTATGCTGAAGAAGGTACCGTTCCGGGTGCTTGGTATATTGGTCTTGAAGGAGGTTTTGCACCTTGGGTTGGCGCATTAATTAAAGATATCAATCAAAAAATAATTTTTATCGCTGAAGAAGGAAGGGAACATGAAGTTGTAATTCGTCTTTCTCGTGTTGGATACGACCATACTTTAGGATATTTACGTGGAGGAATTCATTCATGGAAAGCAGCAGGGCATGAAGTTGATAAAATTGGTTCTATATCTGCAACACAATTTGCAAATAAACTGAAAGAGGGTTCAATGCAAGTCGCTTTAGATGTAAGAAAAGAATCTGAATATCTATCAGAACATGTAGTTGGGGTAGAAAACTTCCCTTTAGATTATATTCATACAAATTTTGCTGAAATAAATCCAGAAAAAGAATATTTTTTACATTGTGCAAGTGGCTATAGATCATTAATTGCAGCATCTATATTTCAGGCAAATGGTGTAAAAAAAGTAACAGATGTTAGAGGTGGTTTTAAAGACATAAAAGATACAGGAGTTAAACTAACTGATTATGTTTGTCCAACCACTCTATTATAAGGTTTTTTACATAAAGTATTTAAGGAGAGTTTAATAACTCTCCTTTTTTTTGCGTAACTTTAGTTACTACATAATCATAATAGTAAAATTACATTTGGCTAAAAATCAAAAACATATAAAAATGAAAAAATATTTTAAAACATTAGTTTTATTACTAATTGTTATTTCTATTAATTTAGGTTGTGAAAATAAACAACAAAAGAAGAACCAAGCAGGAGAAACTTCAGTTACACAAGGAAATTTAGGTGAAGTTATAGAAATTTCGCCTTCTGAATTTAAAGAAAAATCAATCAATCATACAATTATTGATATTAGAACACCTTATGAGTTTAAGCAAGGATATATTGAAGGTGCAGTAAATATTAATTTATATGACAGGGAATTCCTTGAAAAATTTGAAAATTATAACAAAAATGAACCTATTTTTTTGTATTGTAGATCAGGAAACAGAACTTCATCAGCAGCTAAAAAACTTATAAAAGCGGGTTTTATGCAGGTTTATGATTTACAAGGCGGAATTTTAAATTGGGAAAAGAATAAAAATAAAATAAAAAAAGAGTAATGTTAAAAAGAACACTAATTTTTGTATCCTTATTAAGTTTATTTTCTTGTAATAAGAAGCTTTCAGAAAAAGAGAAAGTGGCATATATTTCAACAGGAAAAGAAATTACTCAAGCAACTTTTAATGAATTGAGTACTAATTTAATGGCTCAAATGAAATTAGGAGGTCCAATGCAAGCCATTCCATTTTGTAATTCAGAGGCAATGCCAATTACAAAAAAAATGGAAGAGAAATTTAATGTTTCCATTAAGAGAGCATCAGATAAGTTAAGAAATTCTGAAAATAAAGCTACTGAGCGTGAATTACAAATTATTAGTGATTACAAAAGTGCTTTGAAAAATAACACAGAATTGATCCCTATTGTTGAGATTAATAAATACAAAAACATACAATTTTACGCTCCAATTATTATTGATAGTAAGTGTTTGGCTTGTCATGGTAAATTGGGAGAAGAATTAAATGTAAAAACAGATTCTTTGATAAAAACATTGTATCCAGAAGATGTAGCAGTAGGTTATAAAGTGGGAGAGCTAAGAGGAATTTGGAGTATAGAATTTTAAAATAATTAATATGGCAAAAGTTGTTGTTTTAGGAGCTGGAATATCTGGTCACACAGCAGTTTCTTATTTAAGTAGAGCACTAAAAAAAGGTCATGAAGTTGTAATGGTTTCGCCTAATAGTAATTTTCAATGGATTCCTTCTAATATTTGGGTTGGAGTCGGTTTAATGACACCAGATCAGGTTAAATTTGAATTAGCACCAGTTTATAAAAAAATGGGTGTTAATTTCAAACAGGCATTAGCTACGTCTATTCATCCTGAAGGTGATGCAGAAAATGAAAAAGGATTTGTTACTATTAAATATGTTTCAAAAGATAATGAAGGAAAAGAAGAGAAAGTAACGTATGATTATTTAATAAATGGAACAGGCCCAAAACTTAATTTTGAAGCTACTGAAGGATTAGGACCAACTAAATTCACTCAATCTGTTTGTACATATGATCACGCAGCACATGCTTGGGAAAAACTTCAAGAGTCTTTAAAGAAAATGGAGAATGGTGAAAAGCAAACATTTTTAGTTGGCACAGGACATGCATTGGCAACTTGCCAAGGAGCTGCATTTGAGTATGTTTTAAATGTAGCTTTTGAAATTAAAAAAAGAAAATTGGCACATTTAGCTGATATATGGTGGATTTCTAATGAATATGAATTAGGTGATTTTGGTATGGGAGGTGCCTATATTAAAAGAAATGGATATATAACTCCTACAAAAATATTTACGGAATCTATTTTAAAAGAATATGGAGTTAATTGGATAAAAAGAGCTGGAGTTCAAAAAGTAGAAGAAGGAAAAGTTTATTATGAAAACTTAAGAGGAGAATATCACACAAAAGAATTTGATTTTGCAATGTTAATTCCTGGTTTTGCAGGTGCAGGTATGAAAGCTTTTGATAAAGAAAATAAAGATATTAGTTTAGAAGTTTTTGCAGGTAATGGAATGATGAAAGTTGATGCAGATTATACGCTAAAAGCTTATGAAGATTGGAGAGCTGAAGATTGGCCCTCAACATATAAAAGTGTGAATTATGAAAACATATACGCTGCGGGTATTGCTTTTGCTCCACCTCATGGTATGTCTAAACCAATGGAAAGTCCAAACGGAACTAAAATATTTCCTACACCACCAAGAACAGGAATGCCTTCAGGTGTAATAGGTAAAATAGTGGCACAAAATATTATTCATTCTATTAAAGTTGGAAAAATTGAACATCCTCATACAGCATCTATGGCAAAAATGGGTGCCGCCTGTATTGTCTCAGCTGGATATGGATTGTTTAAAGGTCAAGCAGCCGTTATGACTGTAAATCCTATTGTGCCAGATTGGGAAAAATACCCAAAATGGGGAAGAAACATTAAAGATACTGTTGGAGTTGTTGGAACAGCTGGCCATTGGATGAAGCTATTTATGCACTATATGTTTTTATATAAAGCAAAAGCAAAACCATTTTGGTGGTTAATTCCTGAATAGTAAATTTGTAATTAAAGTTTGAATAAAATGGAAAAAAGTAAAGAAAAAACAATACCCTATAGTAATATTTCTTATGGAACAGAGCCTACAAAATTGGTTCGATTTATGAGAGTTTGTTTCATTTATCAGGTGTATAACTTTTTTAAATTAAATTTAAAAGTAATGAAGATTGTTGTTGGAGGTCATTCCTAATGATTTTATTTTTTATAATTTAGCAGTATCTAAAAAATCAAAAGATGACAACAATAGAAATATTAAATTTAAAATGTGGCGGTTGCGCTAATACAGTTAAAAAAGGGATTATTAGTATTGAAGGCGTAAATGAGGTTAATGTTGATGTGGAAACTTCAAAAGTATCTATAGACTCGATTGATGAATCAGTAATAACTTTAGTTAAAAAGAAGTTATCGAGTATGGGTTATCCAGAAATAGGAGATGACAATACCATCATTCATAAAGCTAAATCTTTTGTGAGTTGTGCTACAGGTAGAATGACTTCAGAAGAGTAAAAAATTAATTTTTGTTTAAAAAGCTCGATTAATGTGATTTCAATTACATTAATCGAGCTTTTTATATTTAATTTTCTCATCCTAAAATTATTAACTAAAAATATATAAAATGTCAAAACATTTTCAAGTACTTGTAATAGGTGGAGGTACTGCAGGAATTATGGTTTCTTCCATGTTAAAAAGAAAAAATCCTTCATTGCAAATAGGTATCATTGAACCAGCGGATACACATTATTATCAACCAGCTTGGACATTAGTTGGTGCAAACACTTTTGATTTTGAAGCCACAGCAAAACCAATGACATCATTAATTCCAAATGGAGTAGAATGGATTAAAGAGTTTGCAGACAGTTTTGAGCCTGAAAGTAATAAAGTTAAAACAAAAGATGGGAATGAATTTACATATGATTATTTAGTTGTTGCTCCAGGATTAAGAATGGCCCCAGAATTGGTTGAAGGATTACAAGAAGCAATGGATAAGGGGGTTGTATGTAGTAATTATACCAATCCAAAACAAACTTGGGAAACATTAAAAAACTTTAAAGGAGGTACAGCTTTGTTTACACAACCTGCAACACCAATTAAATGTGGTGGTGCGCCTCAAAAAATTATGTATTTGGCTGATGAGCATTTTAGAAAAGAAGGTGTTAGAGATAAAACAGATATTGTTTTTGCATTGCCTAGCGGTTCCATCTTTGGAGTTAAAATAATTGCAGATACTTTGATGGAAGTAGTTGATAAAAAAGACATCAATGTTCGATTTTTTCATAAATTAGTGAAGGTTGATGCAGATAAAAAAATTGCTTGGTATGAAATTGTAAAAGATTTAACAGGAGGAGGTTGTGTTACTATTGCTGATGGTGATGTGAAATCATTAGATAAAGAAATTCAATATAATTATAAAGATGTAAAAGTTACCAGAGATGGAGATTTATATGGGATTCATTTTGAGATGATGCATTTAGCACCTCCACAAGCGGCTCCTAAATTCATTCAAAATTCTCCTTTAGTTTCTGAAGCAGGTTGGGTTGATGTTAATAGTAAAACAATGCAACATGTAAAATACTCAAATATTTTTGGTTTAGGTGATGCATCAAATTTGCCAACATCTAAAACTGGAGCGGCCATTAGAAAACAAGCACCAGTTGTTGTTGAAAATATTTTGAAATTGATTGAGTCAAATACTATAAGTTCTAAAGAATATAATGGCTATACTTCTTGTCCTTTAGTTACAGGTTATGGTAAAATGGTATTGGCTGAATTTGATTATAATCAAAATTTTGAACCAGATCCTAAATTGAAGCAGTTTCCATTAATGATTAGTGACTCTTCTAAAGAACATTGGCGTTTATGGATTCTAAAAAAATATATGCTTCCTTATTTGTATTGGAACAAAATGATGAAAGGTATAGAAGTTTAATAAAAAAAAAACCGAGGTTTTAACCTCGGTTTTTTTATGCTAAAATTTTAAAGTAGCTCCAATTAAAAAATTTCTGGTTGCCTGTGGATAATACCCTTGCACTTCAAAAGAAGTACCTGGAGTTGACCAATAATCTAAAAAAGTATACCCTCTATCTACATATTCTTTATTTAAAACATTATTTATTAAACCAGAAAACACAATAGATTTAAATATTGACTTGGTTTTTAATTCATATGTCAAGTTAAAATCATTTATAAAATAACTATCTAATTTTGACGCTTTGGTGTCTGTATTGCTTAAATATTGTTCTCCAACATATTTTGAAAGAATGTTAATTTGAAGGTTTTTTATTGGAGCGTAAGTAATAGCGTTTCCTGCTATTATACTTGGGGAAAAGGCAATGTTAGTTGTCCCAATATTTTTACTTTCACCATCTCTTTCTAGTATAAAGTTTTTAATTTTATTAGTACTTAAAGTTAAGTTTTGATTGATGGAAAGAGTGTTAGATATTTTAATGTTTGCATCAACCTCCAATCCAAAACGATAACTGTCTTTTACATTTTCACGTAAATATTCACCAACATCATTTAAACCACCAGTTTGAATTAGTTGATTTTTATATAACATATAATAAAGGTTAGTGTTTAAGTTTAAAATCTCATTTTTTAAGCGATAACCTAGTTCAAAATCATCTAAAATTTCATTGTTAACATTTGGTCCGTTTTTAAAATCATCTCTATTAGGTTCTCTGTTTCCTCTTGCATAAGAAGCGTAAACACTGTTGTTATTGTTAAATTCATATGTTAAACCTAACTTAGGATTAAAGAATTTGTATGATTTGTCAACATTTAATAAGTCTCTGCCTGAAGTAAGTCCATCTGTTTTGTAATTAACAAACCTACCTTGTAAATCAATAAAACTACTAAGCTCATCATTAAGTTTAACTGAAACTTTAGAAAATACGCTAAACTCATTTTTTTTAGCATCACTAAAATAGTAGCGATCTCTTATAGAAGCTTCTGGAGTAAATTGTTTTGCCCAAATTACTTCTCCAAAATGGTCTCCTGTGTAATTACTAAATGATATTCCAGAAATAACTTCTAACTCATTTTTTTTATAGTCAACATTAAAATTTGCAACATAAAAATCGTTATCCAACCATCTTCTAACAATAAGGTCTGTTGCAGGAGTTCCATACCAATCTGTACCTGTAGCTTCTACTATATTGTTGTATTTTGAAACAGCACTTCCTTCTTTAAATTGTTCAAAATATCCTTTTCCTTTTGTGTAGTTTAAACCTAGGTTTGTAGACCAGTTATTATTTAATTTTTCATTCCAGTGTAGTTGATAATGATCTTGCCAATAGTTGTCTGTTTCATTGTCGTATGTATATGGGTTTTGTTTTCTATCTTCTTTTAATTCTTCAGCACTTAAGCCATACCAGGCCTGATATGTTTTTTCCTTATTTCCAAAAGTAATAGCTTTAATTAAGGTATTATCATCTACATAAGCTGCCTGTAAAAAATATGATTTTAAATCTGAATAAGCTCTATCTATATAGCCATCAGAAGAAATTTTAGACAAACGACCTGAAAATTCAATGTGGTCATTTATTTTTCCAGTGCTAAATTTTACAGTGTTTTTAAAAGTGTTGTAAGATCCAACAGAACTACTAATTTCTCCATAAGAATTTTCTGAGATTGCATTAGTTAACAAATTTAAACTTGCTCCAAAAGCTCCAGAGCCATTGGTTGAAGTTCCAACTCCACGTTGTAACTGCATATTTTCAGTTGATGAAGTGAAATCACCTAAATTCACCCAAAAAGTACCTTGACTTTCAGTATCATTATATGGTATTCCATTTAAAGTTACGTTTATCCGTGAAGCATCAGATCCTCTAACTCGTATGTAAGTGTAACCAACTCCTGCGCCAGCATCAGAAGAGCTAGTAACTGATGGTAAATAGTTAAGGAGCATAGGAATGTCTTGTCCTAAATTACGTTTTTCTAATTCTTCTTTAGTTACATTACTATGTGTTACAGGCGAAGTACTTTTTACACGAACTGCAGATACTAATACTTCTTCAAGTACTACAAAACTGTCTGACATGTCAATTGAAATAAATGAATCTTTGGTTAAAATTCCTTTAACTTCCTTTGGTTTACTAATGGAACTTATTATCAAAATATAATTTCCTTCTTTTAAATTTAAAGAAAATTGTCCATTAATGTCAGTTGTGGTTCCAATTTCTGTTCCTTTCACTTGTACATTTACACCTGAGAAGGGTTTAGTTCCGTCAGTTATTTTTCCGGAAAGTGTTAATAATTCTTGAGCATTTACATTTAATGTGAATGCAATCATAAAAAGTGTAATTAAATGTTTCATTTTTTTATAAAATAAAACGATATAAAAAGAGGTAATTAATCGATATTAATTAAATTGTTTCTTAATTCCCTTAACAGCATTACCTGTTCAGGTTCAATGGGTTTGATCTCAGCCGTTTTAGGCACCCCTTTTGAGATGATGCAAAGCTACTTAATAATTCTTCGATTAAGAATATTTTTTTAAGAATATTTTTAAAAGATAAAAAAAGGGATGAGTTTATTATAATATAAAATACTCCAAAGGATTTATAAACAATACTTTGAACCCCTCAAAATAATAGGCAATTTTACTCCAATTTTACTTGTTGTGATATAATATTGGATTAAAAAAATTAAAATTCTGGCCTTTTTCTAAAAGCTTTTTTAAACGCTTGTTTTTTCTTTTTTTCTAATCGTTTTTTAATGCTAGACTTTGTTGGGTTGGTTGGTTTTCTTTTTTTAGGAACTTTTAAACCGTTTGTAATTACTTGTAAAAAACGCGCTTTAACAATTTCTTTGTTTTTATGTTGACTGCGACTTTCATCACAAGTTAATAGTAAGTTTTTTTCTTTGGTAAGTTTTGAACTTAAATTTTTAAATAACAATTCTTTTTCTTCATCAGTAAATCCACCCGAATTTTGTACATCAAAAATCAATTCAATTTTTGAAGAAACCTTGTTTACATGTTGTCCTCCAGCACCACTACTTCTAACTGCTTTAAATTTAAGTTCTTTAAGAATAATTTCTGGATTCATAAAAATAATAATAAAATTTATTTTGCTGAATATGTTTGCAATCCAGATTTTGATGTTAAAATTTTATCAATTTCTATGATTGCATTTTCAAGTCGGGTTTTTTTATCACCTTTCAATAAAATATAGGGGCGATTGTATTTCTTTAAGGCATTTTCAAATGCATTAAACATTTCTAAACGAAGTTCGGGACGATCTCTTAAATCATCTTCTTCCCAAGGAGTATCAATATAAGTAAGTAAATATAAATTGTAGGTGTTTTCTATAGCCGCTTTTTCTAATTCGGGAGCGACATAGCCGCCATAAAATTCTTCAGAATAGACTTTAGTTTCTAATAGGTCTGTATCACAAATTAAAATTTTATCTGCTTTTTTAGCTAAATCATTCTCTAATTTCATTTGGCCAATTGCAATAGGTAATAGATCTGAATTTTCACACGTTTTCCGCTCGTTATTCCATTTGTTTTGTA
>NZ_JBFFOE010000031.1:0-29700 GCF_041562875.1 Lutibacter sp.
AAATCATTAGTATTTTTAAACGCAGAATTTAAATTATAAATAACCGATTGTAAGTAAATTAATGTGAAATAAATAATTTTTACTTAACTTAAACTTTACAATCAAATTATTCCTTTGCAAAACAATTAAAAGATAAAAAAATGAAAAAATTAGTATTTATGTTAACACTTGCTCTAGTATTAGGATCTTGTGGTGAGAAAAAAGAAAAAACAACAGAATTAAGAGGGTCAATTTCAATAGATGGTTCAGGAACTGTTTTTCCAGTTTCAGAAGCTGTTGCTGAAGAATTTTTAAAAGTTGAACCGAAAGTAAAAGTAACTGTAGGTGAATCAGGTACTGGTGGTGGATTTAAAAAATTTGGAACTGGAGTTACAGATATTAGTAACGCTTCAAGAGAAATTAAAGAAAAAGAAATTGCTTTATGTAACGAAAACGGTATTGAATATATTCAATTAACAGTGGCACTTGATGGAATTACTGTAGTTGTTAATAAGGACAATAGCTGGGCTAAAACAATGACAACTGAAGAACTTAAAAAACTTTGGGAACCAAATAGCACAGTAAAAAAATGGAATGATATTAGAGCTGAATGGCCAAATGAAGAAATTCATTTATATGGACCAAATACTTCTCATGGTACTTATGATTTCTTTACTGAAGTAATTATGGGAGAATCAGGAGCAAGCAGAACGGATTACAATGCAGTTTCAGATTATAATGTTGCTGTTCAAGGAATTGAAAAAGATGTGAATGCTTTAGGTTATTTTGGACTGTCTTATTACGAAGAAAATAAAGATAAATTAGGTGTTGTTGGAATTGATAATGGTGCTGGTGCTGTTTTACCAAGTATAGAAACAGTAGCAAGTAATGAGTATGCTCCTTTATCTAGATCATTATTTATTTTTGTGAACAAAAAATCAGCTCAACGCCCAGAGGTTCAAAAATTTATTGCTTTTTATTTAGACAATGCACCCCAATTATCGAAAGAAGTTGGTTATGTACCAATGCCTCAAAGTGGATACGATGAACAAAAAGCTGCTTTTAATAAAATAATTATCAAATAATAGGTATTTTTAAAAATTATATTTGCCGGTAAGGAAAACTTATCGGCAATTCTAATATATGAGAATTAAAGAAAAAATAATTGAAAATGTATTGAAGTTTTGTGCTTCTATTACAATATTTACAACCATTGGTATTATTGCGGTACTTTTGTTTGAGAGTATTTCGTTTTTTAAAAATGTATCAATATTTGAGTTTTTAACTGATACACAATGGACACCTTTATTCAGTGAAAAGCATTTTGGTATTTTAGCACTTGTTTCAGGAACCTTTTTAACGGCTGCAATTGCAATTGCAGTTGCATTACCAATAGGGTTAACAATTGCTATTTATTTAAATATGTACGCTCCTAAAAGTTTTAGAAAAATACTAAAACCCTTTCTTGAAATTTTAGCAGCAATACCAACGGTAGTTTATGGTTTTTTTGCATTAACTATTGTTACGCCTTTTTTACAAAGCATTTATCCAGATTTAGAAACATTTAACTCTTTATCTGCTGGAATTGTAATGGGTATTATGATTATTCCATTTATTTCTTCCTTAAGTGAAGATGCTTTATATGCCGTTCCAAAGGCATTAAAAGAAGCATCTTTTGGGATGGGAGCAACTAAATTTCAAACAGCATTTAAAGTCATGATTCCCGCAGCTTCATCTGGTATTATTGTGTCTATTATTTTAGCAATTTCAAGAGCTATTGGCGAAACTATGATTGTAGCTATTGCTGCTGGTCAGCAAGCTCAGTTTACATTAGACCCTACAATACCAGTACAAACAATTACTTCATATATTGTACAAGTAAGTTCAGGTGATGCACCACAAGGTTCACTGGAATATAAAACTATTTTTGCTGCTGGTCTTACACTATTCTTGTTCACTTTTATCTTAAACAGTATTAGTTTTTGGATAAAGAAAAAATACCAAGAGAAATATGAATAATTTAAGAAAAAATAAACTCAAGGATCAGGCATTTAAAATCCTCGGGGTATTATTTACCATGTTTGGAATTTTAATGTTGGTAATTTTAATTTATAATATCTTTAAAATAGGTCTAACAAGAATTAATTGGAGTTTCTTAACAAGTTTACCTTCAAGAAAACCTGAAAGCGCAGGTATCTACACAGCAATTATTGGAACTTTAGATTTAATGCTTTTAACTATTATTTTTGCAATTCCAATTGGAGTTGGTGCCGGAATTTATTTGGAAGAATATACGAAGAAATCAAAATGGTCATCACTTTTAGAAATAAATATTTCGAATTTAGCAGGTGTACCTTCTATTATTTATGGATTATTAGGATTAGGGGTTTTTGTTCGGTTTTTTGGTTTTGGTGGAAGTATTTTATCAGGAGCATTAACTTTATCTCTCTTAATATTACCCATAATTATAGTAGCAACAAGAGAAGCAATAAAAGCTGTTCCTTCATCACTTAAAGAAGCATCATTTGCTTTAGGAGCATCAAAATGGCAAACGATAAGTAATGTTGTTTTACCTTCTTCATTTGGAGGAATTCTAACAGGAATCATACTTTCACTATCAAGAGCAATTGGTGAAACAGCACCTTTAATTGTTGTTGGTGCCATGGCATATGTACCTTTTGTACCAAAATCATTATTTGATACATTTTCTGTATTACCAATGCAAATTTTTAACTGGACAACAAGGCCACAGCAGGGTTTTGCCATTGCTGCGTCTGGAGCAATAATCATATTATTGTTAATTACCTTTATAATGAATGGAATTGCAGTTTATTTCAGAAACAAATGGCAAAAAAAATTACAATAATAAGACGATGGATGTTATGACAAAAAAAAATATTGATATTCAAACAGAAGCACTAGTAGTTGAAAAATATAAATTACACGCTAAAAATGTAAATGTTTTTTATGATGATTTTCAGGCTATAAAAAATATTTCTATGAATATTAAGCCAAACAGTATAACCTCTTTTATTGGTCCTTCTGGATGTGGAAAATCTACTTTTTTGCGTTTATTTAATAGAATGAATGACTATGTGGAAGGATTTAAAATGGATGGTAGAATAGTAATTGATGATGCCAACATTTATAAGAAAGGAATCATGGTTGAGCAACTTAGAAAAGAAGTTGGAATGGTTTTTCAGAAACCAAATCCTTTCCCAAAATCTATTTATGATAATGTTGCCTACGGATTAACTATTCAAGGTATAAAAGATAAAAAATTAATAGACCAACGTGTAGAAAAGGCACTAAAACAAGCAGATTTGTGGAATGAAGTAAAAGATAAGTTAAAAAAATCAGCTTTAGCATTATCTGGTGGGCAGCAACAAAGGTTGTGTATTGCAAGAACTTTAGCCGTAGAACCTTCAATACTGTTAATGGATGAACCTACTTCAGCTTTAGACCCTATTTCTACAGCTAAAATTGAAGAATTAATTCATCATTTAAAAGAAGAATACACCATTATTATTGTTACTCATAATATGCAACAAGCATCTAGAATTAGCGATTATACTGCGTTTTTTTATTTAGGAGAATTAATAGAGTTTGATAAAACAAAAAAAATATTTACAAATCCAGAAAAAAAGCAAACTGAAAATTATATTACAGGTAGGTTTGGATAAAAAATAAAATTATGATAAATATTGACGAACAAAGAGCTGCTTTAAATCAAATTTGTGAAGAAATGTTGTTGCTGTGTCAAAAGCAATTTGAAAATGCTTATGAAACTTTTACAACTTTTGATACTGATTTAGCAGAAGATATCATTTTAAAAGAAACCCGAATTAACGCACTTGATTTAAAAATTGAAAGAGATACCGATCAATTTATAGCTTTATACAATCCTGTGGCAACTGATTTAAGATTCGCCCTATCAGTACTTAAAATTAATTACAATTTAGAACGAATTGGCGATCAAGCTTTTGATATAGCAAATCATACCATCGATTTAAATCAAAAGCTAACTTCGCAAGTTATTGATAGCATGCAATTTAAAGAGATGTTTGAAACTCTTGATAGTATGTTTAAAGATGTTGTAACTGCTTTTAGAGATGAAAATATAAAATCAGCCAGAAAAGTATTTAAAAAAGATAAGATTATTAACAAAATAAATGACAATGCTTTTGAAATAGTTGCTGAAGATGCTCTTAAAAATCCAGAATTAATTCGCCAATATTTAATGGCACTTGTGGTAATGAAAAAGTTTGAAAAAATTGGAGATTTGCTTAAAAATATTTCTGAAAGCATTATTTTTTATATTGATGCAAAGGTGTTAAAGCACAAGAAGAAGAAATAGCAATCTTAAATAAAAACATTAAAAAAAGAGTGTTACTGAACACTCTTTTTTTTCTGCCTTAAAATTACCAATTTTCAAAAATAGAATCTTTTTTATTGTAAAATAATTCTGTGTTCTTTTACCTTTTTAGGGTTTTTACCCTCAAGTTTGCTTTTGATATCTGGTTTCATCTTTTATTTTACAATTTATTCACTTAATATTTCTAATGTAGATTTTCGACTACAAATTAATTAGATTAATATTCTTAATCTAATTAATAATTAAATTTTTTAAAGTCTTTTAATTCTATGGAATGTTTACTTTTAACATAAAAGTAATTGTTATACCTCATTAATAATTTTATTTCTTCCTCCATTAAACCATAAAGCTATATTGAAATAACTATTACCTGAATTCCTAGCCATTATTATACTTCTTAATATTCTCAGCCTGCTCAAATATTTCTTTAAATACTTCGTCTCTTGTGATTGGAGGATACTCATTTTCAGCTAAGAGCATAATTAAATCAACTTTTAATTCAGCTTTAATATCATCTTGCTGATTCCAATCTGGGTATTTTGTTTTATCATCCACTACTTTTTTAACTTCTTTGGTTAAATAAATTAATTTATCTTCAGGATATGAAAAATCATATTTGTGTGCAATTTCTTTTAGAATATCATAAAATACTTTTTCTTCAAAGTCAATTCCTATTTCTGCGAATGAATCTTTTTCTTTCCTCAGATTATAATATAAATCAATAATTTCATCGGTAAAATCTTCTAAAACATTACTTCTTAAAATATCAGATTCTTTTCGCTCGTTGTATTTATCAACAATAGATTTAAACTTTTTAGAAAAGTCAATTCCTTTTATTTTATTGGTTTTCTTTAATTCATCAATAGCTTTTAACAACAACTGTTGCAATAATTTAATTTTTGTGTTGGGTAATTTTATTTTCTCAATTTTAGCTAGATAATCTCCATCAAAAATGTCAATCTCTTTTTGATTTTGGTCTCCTAGTTTAAAAATCTCTTCTACACCATCACTTTTAAGAGCTTCCTTAATCATTTCACTAACTTTAGCATTCATTTGAGCTGTATCTGGGGGCACTGCCCTTTGTATGCTTAAAAACAATAGAACGGAACCGCTAAATAGAAATTAATTAAATCTCTTTAATCGTTTCTTTCCAGCTTCTAAAAACTCTTTGTTCCATTTGTAAAATTGGGACTCATTTAGCGCATATTTTCTGTATAATTCTGCAACAGATGTTTCTGCTCTTAACGCTTCCATAACTATCTGGATTTTCTGTTCAGAACCGAAGATCCTTCTTGTTCTTCTGCGAATCTCTTTGATGTAGTTTTCGGTGGTTTGTTTTTTACGTGTTTTCATAATATATCAAATTTAATGATTTTGAAAACACTCTCTATGTAATTATTAGAATCAGTCCACTTTTTGCTGACGATTTACATGTAGGTAAAAAATCAATTTTAAATATGTAGCTATACTATTTGTGCCGTTTTTATTTGCATATCAGTTTCTTTTATTTAGATTTGGACAGGGATTAATTCAAAAAGACAGTGCAAAATACTAACATGTACAAGTTAACATTAAAAGAATATAAAAGTCTTTTCGATAAGCTGTATACGTCCCTGTGCCTATTTGCAAACAGTTACCTAAAAAATTTGGAAGTATCAAAGGATATTGTTCAGGAAGTATTTATCAAGATTTGGGAAGATAAAATCGAATTTCAGAATGAAAATACCATCAAATCTTATCTCTATACCTCTGTAAAAAATAAATCCCTCGATTATCTAAAAAGCAAATACGTTAAAACAACGGAACATTTTTCCATAAGTGAGATGGAAAAATTGGAAACCGAACCTTTCTTTTTAAGGGAGATGGTTATTTTAGAAACCTCATCTATAATTGAGAATGCCATAAACACACTGCCAAATAAATGCGCACAGATTATTAAATTAAGTATTAAAGACTTTACCAATGCTGAAATAGCAGAAGAATTGGGCATTTCCGTCAACACTGTTAAAACACAAAAGAAAATAGGCTACAAACGTCTAAAGCCTTTATTAAAAGACTACTTCATTCTCATCGCTTTTATTTTCGAATCAACCAATTAAGTGTCTATTAATAGCTTTTCCCTAAGTTAAGCGGAGATATCTATACCAAAAGCACAGCAACGGATGGTTAGTAATAAAACAAGAATCTCGGACTTATTATAGGATTTCATCCTTATTTTCTAATTTCCTCTGCCAAAAAGATAAAAAACTTTAACTTTTTTTAACCATTTCTTAACCCTCTTTAAATATTTTGTCGTCTTATAATAAATAACCATATTGAACTATGCCCGTTTTTAATAAAATCATTGCATTATCAAAACATCTGGCTGCATCGCTATTGCAAGATAAAGAAACTACCGACCTACATAATTCTGAATTATTCAGTGTTCAGGATAAGCAATATATTCTCGATAATTTAACCAATGATACGCTTATTAAAGAGCGTCTTAATTTGGCAAAACAAATAGACAAACAAGCTGATTGGAACAAGATAAAGTCTAAAATAAATGTTCCGGTAAGAAAATTGTATTGGAAATACACCGCCGCCGCAATCCTTGTCGTAGCGCTGGCATCAACTTATTTTTTAAGGGACACTGCTTTCAATAACCAAATTGAAAACACAACACCTATAATTGTCAATAACAAAATTGAGAAGGGTACAGATAAAGCGACTTTAACTTTAGAAGACGGCTCAATAGTTATTTTGGAAAAAGGATCAGCCTATCAGGCTAAAAATGCAAACAGCAATGGCGAGCAAATTATATATGATGATCTTTCAAACGATGTAACTGAAGAATTAGCCTACAACTATCTAACAATCCCTAGAGGAGGGCAGTTCCAACTAACCCTGTCCGATGGCACCAAGGTTTGGTTGAATTCCGAATCCCAATTAAAATATCCGGTAAGTTTTGTTAATGGTGAAAGCCGTCATGTGGAACTTGTATATGGAGAAGCGTATTTTGAAGTGTCACCCAGTACCGAGCACAATGGGGCAACATTTAAAGTGTTCAATAAAGCACAAGAAATTGAAGTACTGGGTACCAAGTTCAACATCAAAGCCTACAAAGACGAAGCCAATATTTACACCACCTTGGTAGAAGGTAAGGTTGTGATAAGCTCGGCAGTAACAAAACAACTATTGGCTCCCAATCAACAGTCAAACCTGAATATAACAACGAACAAAATGTCAATTAATAATATTGATATTAAAGGAGAAATCGCTTGGGTTAATGGCAAGCTCATATTACAGGGCAAAACCCTGAAGGAGATTATGACAGTATTGTCACGTTGGTATGATATGGATGTCATCTTTGCAAATAAAGCATTGGAGGAAGTCAGGTTTGTCGGCATATTGCGCAAAAACCAAGACATCGTCGATATTTTAAATATCATAAAAAATTTCAATGTTATAAAGGACTATGAAATTCATGATAAGCAGGTGATATTAAAATAAATCTGGTTAATTAATTTAGTAATTACCACATTAGATCAAGTAATTAAATAAAGATAAAGATTTGATAAATTTTTTTGATAAAAGATATAAATTATATTAAGAATCACCATCCTGCTCTCTTCCCTTAGTGAAGAGCCGGGGATGGAAAAAAAAGGGAACGAAGTCCAAACATTTCGCGGTGTATCAAACTTCGTCCCTCCATAGTGAATAATTAAACAAATGTCTAACTAACACAATGCAAATTTATGGAAATTAAATTAATTAATGCCCGTTCACTCCCAATTTATCCCCATAGCTACCGGGATGGGGTCAGAAAAGGGCTCCTTTTAATGATTATGAGAACATTTATCTTCTTATTATGTACAACAGTATTCAGTTTTAATGTGGAAACCACATTAGGACAGGAAAAAGTAACGATTGAGGCTGACAAAGAAGCAACCATTGATGAAGTGTTCCAAATAATCATAAACCAAACTCAGTATAGTTTTTTATATCCTGAAAAGCTATTTATGGATACACCAAAAGTACAATTGAAGAAGGGTGTAATCAGGGTAGATAAACTATTGAATCAAAGTATTTCAACAACTGAGTTTAGTATAGTGCTTTCTGAGGATAATACCATAGTAATAAAATCAAAAGACACCCAACAACAAATTCAAATCTCTGGTAAGGTAACCGATATGGTCGGGCAACCCATTCCCGGTGTTGCAATATTTGTAAAAGGTACTGGCAGGGGTTCAGCTACAGATTTTGAAGGTAATTATGTAATTATGGTACCTACATCTGATAATGTTTTAGTGTTTAAAGCTTTAGGCTTTAAAGTTAAAGAAGTTTTGGTTGAAAATCAAAAAACCATCAATGTGACTTTGGAAGAAGATGTTGCAGAGTTAGATGCAGTAGTGTTAGTGTCAACTGGGTATCAGACTATTCCAAAAGAGCGCATTGCGGGTTCTTATGCTAAACCTGATATGGAGGCGTTTCAAAATAGAAGCAGCACTATGAATGTAACTGAGCGTTTGGAAGGTCTTGTTCCCGGGCTTACCATAAATAAAAGTCCCGGTGCCGAACTTTTTAATTCAACATTAATTAGAGGTTTATCAACAGTTCAACTGTTAAATTCAGGTCCACTAATCGTTATAGACGGTATTCCTATTGCAGATTTAGCGCCTCAATCAAGTAGTGCAGCGGCAATATCAGGTCTTTTAAATATTAATCCACAAGACATCAAAGATATCACTGTTTTAAAAGATGCAACAGCAGCTTCTATTTGGGGAGCAAGAGCAGCAAATGGTGTTATTGTTATTAACACAAAAAAAGGTTCGACTTCAGGAGAGATTGAATTTCAGTACGATTCCTTTATTTCAATGGAAGACAGAGCCGATCTTGATTATTTACGAACCCTTAACAGTGAAGAGTTTATTCAAGTTGTTGAAAGTATTTTTGATCCGGTACGTAATACATATGCAGATGTTACCGGTTTTACAACCTCAGGAAATGGTATACCACCTCATGAACAAATTTTATATGACCAATATCGTGGTATCATAAGTAATGCTGCAGCGAGAAGCAGTTTAGACAGTTTAGCTTCCATAAACAATAGAGGCCAAATAGAGCAATTGTGGTATCGCCCTTCAATTCTTAATACCCATACCCTTTCAGTTTCTGGAGGTAAAAAAGGGTATTCTTTCTATGGATCCGGAAATTATACAGGAACACAAAGCAATAGACCGGGCGAGAAGGATAATAAATATAAATTAAACTTAAGACAAAATTTTGATGTTGGTAAACGTATTAATGTTGATTTGATAACAGATCTTACCCACCAAGACAAATTCAGCCCAAACAATATAAATATAGATAGTCGTTTTTTGCCTTATCAGCTATTTAGAGATGCCGATGGCAATAACATAGAGATGTCTCATATGACTCAGTTGAATGACTCCATTAGGACAGTTATGGAAAATGCTAGTCGCATAGACTTAAGTTACACACCGTTGGATGAAATTAATTATGCTTATAGTGAGAGCAAAACAAAATCCATAAGAAATATTTTGGGCTTTGAGTTGGATATTATTGATGGATTAAAGTTTCAGGGAAAATATGGTTATACAGTAAATGGTATTGAGAAAGAGGATTATAAGGATCACCTTACTATAGGAGAAAGAACAGAACTTGTTGAGTTTACCGTGGTTTCTTCACCGGGAGCAGCGCCTAAATATTTTTTACCGTCAACAGGAGGTAAATACAGAGTTACAAATACAAATGTTGAAGCTTGGACCGTGCGAAATCAATTATCTTATGTGAAAGATTGGAATAACAGAATGCATCAACTTAACTTGATTGCGGGACAAGAAGCGCAAGAACAAGTTAGTGTTACTAAATTGAGCGAAGTTAGGGGGTATGACGACAGATTACAATCTTATGAGCAGGTAGATTATGGTAATTTAACAAGAGTGGATAACGTTGTTAAACCAAATGCTTACAATTATCCTCAGTACGGATTGGTTTTTAGCAGTTTAAGTAGTCAACGTTATTTTGGACGTGCTGAATCCACTACCAGATTTACATCGTATTATAGCAATGCGGCTTATACATACAACCGTAAATATTCTTTGAATGCTAGTATAAGAAATGATCAAAGTAATTTATTTGGACTTGATAAATCAGCTCAAAATAAACCGGTATGGAGTGCAGGCGCTAAATGGGATATCAGCAAGGAGTCTTTTCTTGAAGATTCCGATTGGTTGAATTCCTTAGCTATAAGAGCTAGTTACGGTATAGCAGGAAATGCGCCAAGTCCGGGGGCCGCTGCATCATTTGATATATTAAGCCCTACATCCAGTATTTTCTTTCCTGAAACAGGACTTAGAATATCGACTCCGGGGAACGCTAAATTGAGCTGGGAACGTACAGCAACAAGAAACTTTGGTTTAGATTTTAATATGATCGGACGCATTATTGGTTCCATTGACTATTATCAAAAGAAAACAACAGATTTATTAGGAACTATACCAACCAATCCACTTGCAGGGTATAGCAGTGTAATAGGAAATCTTGGTGATATTGAAAATAATGGTGTGGAATTGTCTTTACAAACTCAAAATATAACATCAAAAGACTTTTCATGGTTCTCTACCTTAAATATGGCTTACAATGTAAACAAACTTACAAAGCTTAATTTAACGACAGAAACAACAGCTGGAAGTGTCAGAGTAAATGAACAGTTTGTTGTAGGTTATCCAACGTTTGCGCTTTTTGCTTATGATTATGTAGGACTTGATGAAAATGGCGATCCACAGATACGATTGGCAGACGGCACTATTACCAAAGATCCTAATGTAACTACGCCGGAAGATATAAAATTTATGGGAACTACCCAGCCTAAATGGAATGGAGGTTTTGGCAATACGTTTACTTATAAAAACCTTTCTTTAAACATAAACACTGTTTTTAGTTTTGGCCATGTAATGCGTCGTGATGTTAATACATTCTATAGCGGAACCAGATTGGTACCTTCAAATTTTAATTTTATTACCGGAAACATTAATGAAGATTTTATGGACAGATGGATGGCTCCCGGAGATGAAGTTATTACTGATATTCCACGGCATACAGATGTAGAAGACGGTACGCGTTCTACAAATTATTATGTCTATGGAGATAACAATGTAATAAGCGGGTCATTTGTAAAAATAAGAGATATCAGCCTTAATTATAGGTTGTCTTCAAAAATATTTGCGAATACGGGTATTGACCAGATAACTGTGAGAGGACAAATATCTAATCTATTATTATGGGCAGACAATAGTTATGGAATTGATCCTGAATACCATTATTTTGGCGGTAGCAGAACGCTTAAACAGGGACAAAGAATAACCTTGGGTCTAAATGTAAAATTCTAAAATATATATATATGAAACGTATACACAAATTATACTATAAAGCATTATTATTTTGTCTGAGTGTTTTTATTCTTGCTTCATGTTCAAACGATTTCCTTGAGATCGTCCCAAAAGGTAAACTAATAGCAGAAAAGACTGTAGATTATGATAAAATGTTCTACAATCTAAATTTAATAAATATGACCAATACCAATGGCCAAGTACCTTTGGGATGTGAATTGGTATCTTTTGAGCCCTATATGAGCAGTGCTGCTTTAAGAACACAACGCTTGTTTCGCTGGGAAGCCGATATTTATGATGATGAACAAAACGCGAGTGAACTTGAGAATACCATGGAGAACCTCTATATCTATAATAAAATTATCAATGAGGTATTGGATGCCACTGAAGGTTCAGAAGAAGAAAAAATGGCGTTACAGGCTGAAGCAAAAGCCGGGCGTGCCTGGGTTTATTTTTTATTGATTAATTATTATGGGTTACCTTATAATGAAGCGACATCTTCAACAGATCTTGGTTTTCCGTTAATTACAGAAGCAGACCTGATAGCCTCTAATTTTACCAGAGCAACAGTTAAAGAGGTGTATGATTTTATAGTTTCCGACCTTACAGCTGCGATTCCTTATTTACCAACCAAAGTAGTGAGCAGGTTTAGGTTTACACAAGCAGCAGGTAAGGCTTTATTAGGAAAAACCTACACATTTATGGGGAAATTCTCAGAAGCAAGCCCCTTTCTTAATGAAGCTTTATCAGAATATGATGATATGGGTATCGCTGTAAGGCTTCTTGATCACAATCTGGGCTATAGCGGTCAGCGGGTTGATACCGATCCGGAAAACCTTTATGGTAAACAATTTGTAAATAACTGGGGAAACACGTCTAACGAACTTACTGTTAGGCCGGAAGTTATGGCCTTATATGATGTAACTGATTTACGACTTAAACAGTATTCAGCTAAAACAAGAAGCAACGTTGCATACCCTATAGCAGGCGTTGGCAGAAAAGTTACGGGAAGCGGACAAACAGCCTTTGGAATTAGAGTTCAGGAAATTTATCTATTGAACGCAGAAGTAAAGTGCCGTCTTAATGATCTGACAGGCGCAGTTGCTGTTCTTGAAGAGTTTAGGAAACACAGAATGCCCCAGGCGTTTGCTGTAGTGCCTGTTGCCACTGCATCAAATAAGGAGGCGTTACTTCGTTTTATATTTGACGAACGCTTACGTGAATTTGCAGCTTTAGGTTTTAGATGGTTTGATATGAGAAGGCTAACTGTAGATCCGGATATTCTAACACCGGTTTCAAGTTTCACGCATACATCATATAATAGTGACGGAAGTGTTCAAGGAACATATACATTAACCAAAGAACGTTTGGTTCTTAGGTTTCCAAAAACCGTTACAGACCAAAATCCTAATTTAGTGAATAATCAATAAATATAAATTGGATCAGGGTAGTTAAAGTAAATAACATAATTACCCTGATTTGAAATACAATATAAATTTCATGAAAAAATTAATAGTAGCATCACTAATCTTATTCAATGTGTTCTTTTCTGTTGCTCAAGGAGTTGCATTTGAAGATTTAAGTGTTGAGCAAGCAGTTGAAAAAGCGCAAAAAGAAAACAAGTATATTTTTGTAGATGTTTATACCGATTGGTGTTCACCTTGTAAATTAATGGATAAGCAAGTCTTCCCTTTGAAAGAATTAGGAGACTATTTCAATCCTAAATTTGTAAGCTTAAAAATAAATGCAGAAAAAGGAGAGGTAGGCCCTCAGTTTGCTAACAAATATAAAATAAAAGCTTATCCTACATTTGTAATCTTAGACAATAAAGGAGATTTAGTGCATATATTTGCCGGAGGTATTTTAGAACCCCAAAAATTTATAAATAAAGTAAGTGAATCATTTGATTCCGAAAAAGCTTATGGGATATTAAAACAACGTTATGATTCTGGTGAAAGAGATATTAAATTGGTGTCAAATTATCTTCAGGTTTTAATAAGCACTCACACTGTTAAGCCGGATGAATTGGTGGAAGAATTTTATAATAGCCTGACTGATGATGAAAAGGTAAGCAATGAGGCCTTATTTATTTACGAAATGTTTGCGCCATTGAAATCGGATAAAGCAAATTTATTTGAAGAAAAACGGGATCAATTCAGAGAAGTTGTGGGAACAGAAAAGATTGATGCTATATTGGTTGCAAAATACGAACTTTATTTTGGTTCGGTAGTGAGAGGTTATGGTAAGGCTACAATTGAAGATATTAACGCCACATGGGAACATATACTCAAATTGGGAATTTCAAATTTAAAAACACTTCCTGTTTTTAAATCAGCAGCAGTATTAACGCTCACAAATGAAGGCAAAGAAACCGTGTTAAAAGAAATAGAGAATGCTATTTCTAACTTAACAGAACGAGAGAAAGATTTAATGTTATATATTGTTGTGCCTGGATTGAAAGACATTTTGACAGAAAAGGAAAAGGAAAATTTAATCAAATTAGTTACTGACGAAGGTGTGAAGGGATATATAATAAGATCTGCATATTAAAAAAAACAATTGGGCGTGAATAAAAAACATGCCCGATTACTTTCTCATTTCAAATTTAAAAAACATCAAATGAAAATATTTTTTTATGCCATAGCCTTGTGCATATTGGTTTTAAGTGCATGCGAAAGTACCGAAACAAAGAAAACAAATGATGAAAGCTTTGTTATACATGGCAAAATGAATGCCTTGCCCGCTTCGTCTGTCGCGGTGCTTTCTTATAAACAATGGGACACAATAATAACGGATACCGCCCCCGTGAAAAATGGTAAATTCACTTTTAAAGGCAGTGTAGCACACCCCATAGAGGCCGCTATCAGCATACGCCACGGCAATGCATTTCCTAATAAATCATGGCAACGCGATAACTTCAATTTTTATATTGATAATAGTGAGATGGCGCTCAAGGCAACCGATTCTGTAAAATATGCCACAATAAAAGGCTCTGTTCTTACTGACCAATCCATGGAAATAGACTTGCTGACAAAACCAATGATGCAAAAAATTGATGCTTTACTTAAAAGTTCTCACAGTGAGCCTCAACCCGCTATGGAAATAAGATTGGCAAACAGAGACACCATTAATGTCATGGTAGACAGTATTGCGGCTGTTGTACATGCGTATATTGAAAACCATAGAGACTCTTACATTGCTTTTACCCGTTTTGCCCGTCATGAAGTAGGCAGTAAATTTAATGCCCAAGTAGCCGAAACCGAATACAATAAATTTAATGAAACGTTGCACAATACCCCATTAGGAAAACGTACCTGGGAACGCATAGCGATTGCCAAGAAATCGTTGGTAGGTGAAAAAGCCATGGATTTTACACAAACTGATGTAGAAGGCAATCCCTTTAAATTAAGTTCTCTTAGAGGAAAATATGTATTGGTGGATTTTTGGGCCAGTTGGTGTAAACCCTGCAGGGCAGAAAATCCTTTTGTTGTAAAAGCCTATAACAAATTCAAGAATGAAAACTTTGAAATTGTTGGTGTATCATTAGATGGAGGTCATGAACCTTGGGAAATGGCCATAAAAAAAGATGAACTTCCCTGGATCCATGTCAGCGACCTTAAAGGGTGGAAGAATGAAGTAGCCCTTCAATACGGTATAAATTCAGTACCATTTAACATACTGCTGGATCCCGATGGTATTATTATTAGCAAAAACCTGAGAGGTGAAGCATTGACTGCCGAGCTGGAGAGAATTTTTAACTAATAAAAAAAGAAGTGTCTTTAAAGTTAAAAGCTGGAAGTTAAAAGTTTTTGAAGTGAATGAAGAATAAAACAACTTAAGGCACTAAAATAGAGAAGTGTCTAAAAGTTAGCTACCGGTGGTAGGTTAATTGGATTTGCAAGTTAAATCCTTATTTTAACAGCAAAGGTCGCTAAGTTTTTTCGCAAAGAATACGCTAAGCCCTGTTTTAAAAATTGAGCATTTGCGTCCCTTGCGCTTTTTCCTTGCGTTATTTGCGGTTAATTTTTTGAAGTGAACTAAAATTAAAACAACTCAAGGCACTAATAATCTTATCAAAATAATAATAGATGAAGTACATATATTTGATTGCTTTGTTGTCGCTGCAAATTGGGCGCGCTCAAGAGCAAGACCTTAATCAATTTAAATCCGCAGAGTTAAAAACAGGGATTTTAGCAAATGGCATGCATTATTATATTATGCATAATGAAAATCCCAAAGACCGGGCATGCTTTTATTTCGCACAGAATGTAGGTTCTATGCAAGAAGAAAGCAACCAGCGTGGTTTAGCACATTTTCTGGAACACATGGCATTCAATGGTACAACGCATTTTAAGGACAAACAAATGCTGAAATATCTGGAGAAAAACGGGGTGAAATTTGGCAATGACATTAATGCGTATACCTTATATGACGAAACAGTTTACAATATAAAAAATGTTCCCATACAAAATGAGAAGTTACTGGATTCAGTATTGCTCATACTTCATGATTGGTCAGGAAGTTTAACACTTACAGACGATGAGATAGACAGTGAGCGTGGTGTAGTAAGAGAAGAATGGCGTACCCGTTATAATGCAGCAATTCGTACTGCCGATACAATAAAGAATCAGGGTTTATTGACAGGGTCTAAATATGCCAAAAGATCCCCTATTGGAACTATGGACATCATCAATAATTTTAAGTATGATGAGTTAAGGGACTATTATAAAAAATGGTATAGATCTGATTTACAGGCGGTTATTGTCGTAGGTGATGTGGATATTGCAAAAATTGAAAAGAAAATAAAAGCCCTTTTTTCTAACATACCGCTTCGTAAAAATCTGCCTGAACGCAAATCTTATGACGTGCCGTTGGGAGAAGATTTTATCTACCTGAATGTAACCGATCCTGAACTTGGGGCGCCGGAAATAGAATATTATATAAAGCATCCAGTAGATCCTGATTTGTCTCAAAAGGACGCGCTGGAAAATAGCGTAAAGTACAGGATGCTCAGTACGATATTCAACCAGCGTTTAAATCAACTGTCTCGATTGCCTTCCAGTCCGGTGCTTTCAATCCGATTTGGTTTTGAAAATATTGCAAGACCTCTTGAAGTACTGAAAATAACCATGCAACCAAAAAGGGATAGTCTGTTGCCTGCATTACAATTCGCGCTAACCGAATTTAGAAGGCTCATGCTTTACGGTGCCACTCCGGAAGAGTTTAACCGCGTTAAATCGTCTATGGGACGTAGCAACAATACCAACAATAAAAGCTGGCATAGCAGTATTTACAATGCCATTAAAATATATGAAGCTTTTTTTAAAAACCATCAGCTTGCCGATTATGAATGGGAGCAACGCTATGAACAAGCTTGTTTAAAAGAAGTGACAAACAACAGTTTGCTCGAATACCTTCATAAATATTATACCACAAAAGACAATGTGGTGGCAATTAAAGGAACTGATGATGTATTATATCCTACAGAAGCAGAAGTTTTAGAGGTCTTGCATACATCAAGAAATGCCAATCCTGAACCATATAAAGAAATAACATATGAGAAAAAATTAATGGATTTAGCACTGACAGAAGCTGAGGTTGTTCATGAAGAAAAATTAGAGGGTGGTGAAGCAATAAGATATACCTTGTCCAATGGTGCCTGCGTAAGTTTGTTCTCTCCACTCAAGAAAAATGAAGATTTTTATTTTAACGGTTTCAGTCCAGGTGGTAAATCGTTATTGGATGAAGCCTTGCTGTCCAACGCGCTGTTTGCCACCGTATTTACTTCGGCATCGGGGTTGGGTAATTTAAATAAAATAGAATTGAGTGAATCTGGTGAAGTCATAACTGCTAACGTTAAGATAGAAAATTATGAAGAAACTTTGTCAGCCTACAGCAATCTCAATAATATTGAAAAATTATTTAAAGGAATCTACCTTACGTTTACAGCACCAAGATTTGATGATCAGGCTTTTGAAGTTGCAAAGCAAAACTTAGAAAACCTGCACGATGTCCTTAAAGGAAGTGCGCAAAGCGATTTAACCGATTCCCTGCAATTGGCAATGAGCAACTACAGCAGTAGAGAAGTGTTGTTTGATAAACAATTGTTGAACAACCTATCTATGCAAACCATAGAAACCATTTACAGAGACCGTATCAAAAATGCATCCGATTTTGATTTTATATTTATGGGCAATATAGAAACCGAACAATTTTTGACATTGGCAAAAAAATATATAGGAAGTATTCCCGGAACCCATACTCGGGAAACAGCTATAAACCACAAGATGAAGCCACAGGCGGGCATTGAGAAAGTGCACCTATCACGGACAATGCAAACCCCTCAGGGAAGTATAAATATATATTTTACGGGTAATTTGGAATACAACCATAAAAACAAACTGCTTATTAAGGTTACAGAACAATTACTTGCCAAGCGCTACATGGAAAAGATACGGGAAAAAGAAGGTGGCACATATGGGGTACGTGTAAAAGGCAGTATGCAATACCTGCCGGAAGCCAGTTTTACACTAACCGTTAGTTTTAACTGCAATCCCGAAAAAACTGATAGGCTGGCGGCTATTGTTTATGAAGAACTTAAACAACTTTCCAAAGAAATCAATACAGTAGAACTCTATGAAATAAAAAGCAGTTTAAAGAAAGAGATTGATGAAAAAGAAGGATATAACAGACAGTATTTTGAGAATGTGACTGATAGTTTTAAGCACAATATTCCTTTATTGACAGAAGAAGAAAACATAGCAGAAATAGAGGCCATTACAGAAGAAGAAATTAAGGAACTGGCATTAAGAATCAATAATAACCTAAGAGTGATTGAAGGTATTTTATCACCTTCAAAATAATGAATGGCAGATTATTAAGTAAAAAATAAATACTTACCTATGGTAGAGGAAACCATTACTGTCTTTATAGGTGAAAGGAGATATCCATTTTATCTGCATTCTATGTAACCACTGACAAATAAATTATTAACAGGTGAAACGAGTCATCTCAAAAAAACATTTAACACATGGGAAAATATTCAATAACGAGTTCAATAAATAAATCCTGACTCAATCATATTTCATTGTTTTTTTGTTTGAATTAATTACACTGCTAACAATATATTGAGTTGGTGCACGGGCAACCATTTTCAAGGAATGGTTGTCCCGTGTTATTGAGATAGGTTGTCCGAAGACGGAAAACGGAATACAGAAGACCGAAGTAAAAAAATGCAGGAAGTTCGAAGTTATACGAATCAAATCCCTCCCATTTTTGTTCGGGATTAGGGGGGGTGTGAAACTGGAATCTACATAAAAAGTTAAATATTAAATCGCGTCAGCATTGGAGTTTTAAAAACAACAACAAATAAATAATTAAATAAAAAATGAAAAATACAATTGCAATCGTATTACTCTTCTTACTGAGTATTGGCATAAGTGCTCAAACTATAGATCTTAACCAAGCGCTTCCGGTAGATCAAAATATTAAAAAAGGAGTTTTAAAAAATGGCTTAACATATTATATAAGTAAAACAGATGTTGTTAAAAATGTAGCCAGTTATTATATCATCCAAAATGTAGGATCTGTACTTGAAAATGATGACCAGCAGGGCCTGGCACATTTTTTAGAGCATATGGCATTTAACGGCACCGAAAACTTTGAGGGTAAAGAAATTTTAAATACGTTGCAAAAGGAAGGCATTGTTTTCGGCAAGAATATCAATGCCTATACCTCCTTCGATGAAACAGTGTACAATATTGACAATGTACCCACAGCCCCAAAATTGATAGATACAGGTTTGTTGATCTTACGCGACTGGTGCCATTATCTGTTGCTTACCGATGAAGAAATAGATGCCGAACGCGGCGTAATCAAAGAAGAATGGAGAACCAGACAAACGGGTGGTTTAAGGATATTTCAAAAATCACTCCCTACATTGTTCAATGGCTCTAAATATGCGCAACGGATGCCCATCGGTCAAATGGATATCGTAGAAAATTTCAAGTATAAAGCACTTCGTGATTTCTACCACGACTGGTACAGAACCGATCTGCAGGCCATTGCCATAATTGGAGATATCAATGTAGACGAAATAGAACAAAAAATTATAGACTTGTTTTCAACCATACCTCCGGTTGAAGATCCGAAAGAGCGATTCATCGTTGAGATTCCCGACAATGAAGCACCGCAATATGTTCTGGTGATGGATGATGAGGTGTCTATCGCCCAAATTTCTTTTGGAATCAGGCATCCAAGAAATTTGAAAGATGAAACAGTGGCAGATTTAAAAGGATCTTTGCTGAATCAAATGATAACAACTATGTTATCGGCAAGAATTAATGAACAAAAGCAAGATCCGCAAGCGCCTTTTCTAAGGATTCGTGTAGGATATAGCGATCATTCCAGAGCAACAAACGCTTTTTCTGTCCAAATCTCTCCCAAACCAAACCAACAGCAAGAGGCGTTTAAAGTAGCTTTAAATGAAATAAACAGGCTAGTAAAATTCGGATTTACAACATCCGAAATAGACAGAACAATTGTTCAGTTTAAAAACTATTATGAAAATCAAATAAGCAAGCGTGAAGATATCTCACACGGTCAGATTGCAAACACCATCCAACAAAATTATCTGGAGAATAAAACCATGACCGATATTGAAAAGGAGTATGAACTTGTGAAGCAAATTTTTAATAGCTTGACCAAAGAGGAAGTACACAGGGGAATGAAGAATTTGTATACCCAAAAAAACAGGTATATCATAACCACAGGAGTTAACGAAAACAACAATTTAACGCAAACAGCCGCGCTTGAAATTATAAAAACCGCAGAAGATGACAAGACACTTGTGCCTTATTCAGATGAATTTAGCGGAAAAACCTTAATATCCGGCATCGAAATAAATAATGGGAAAATAGTGTCGGAAGTCGACAATGATGTCGTTGGTTCCAAAACGTTCATACTAAGCAACGGCATAAAGGTCCATTACAAATTTACCGACAAAAACAAAAATGATGTAAAGTTAAATGCTATAAGTGAAGGAGGAATGTCATTGGTTGAAGACAGCGATCTTCCCTCAGCCAACTTAATGGGCAATGTAGTTCAACTCTCCGGATTGGGAGATTACTCGCCCACAGATCTAACGAAGGTTTTGGCCGGTAAAACAGCATCTGCAGGAATTAGCCTTTCATCAATCAATGAAGCAATTGTTGGATCTTCGGTAACAAAAGATGTGGAAACCATGTTGCAAATGGTTCATTTGCGTTTTGTAAAGCCCCGATTTGACATGGACGCCTATAAAGTATTGATGGGCAATGTGGATAATTATCTCATAAAAAGAAGCAATGATATTAATGAAAAAATTAAAGACAGTGTTATTATGGCTATTTATGGCAACAACAATCCAAAAACACAAATATTTAATTCAGATTATGTTGAGAAAATTTCTTTTGAAAAGATAAAAGAAACATATTTGGAAAGATTTGGAAATGCATCAGATTTTGAGTTTTTTATTGTCGGTGATTTACAGCCAGAAACGCTTAAGCCTTTATTGGAAAAATATATTGCAAGTATTCCAACCGATGATACAAAAGAAAGATGGAAAGACAATACGGCAAAATGGCAAAGCAATGCGATTGACAAGGATATTTATCTTAAAATGGAACACCCTAAAAGTTCGGTGAGAATAGGATACAAAAATGAGATTGAATACAGTTTAAAAAATGAATTAATAGCCAGAGCCTTAGGAGATATCTTACAATTAAGATTTACCGAAACCTTAAGAGAACAAGAAGGCGGAACCTATGGTGCGAGTGCAGGCGCAAACGTGTCGAAAAGACCGGTTGAAAGCGCGTCTGTTTCCGTGTCTTTTGATTGTAATCCTGAGAAAGTGGAAAAATTGGTTGTGATAGTGCACCGGGAAATTGAAAATATGGCAAAAGGCAAGATTCAGCAAACGGATCTGAATAAAGTCACAACGAATTATTTAAAGGAACGAAAAGAACAGCAGCAATATAACAGTTATGAAATGAGCCTGCTGATCAATTATTTTCGTGAAGGCTATCATATGAATGACCCGAAGAATTTTGAAGATCTGGTGAATAATATTTCTGTGGCAGACATTCAGGGATTTACAAAAAGACTCTTAAAAAATGCAGATTCCTATGAAATAACCATTCAGCCAAAATAAAATTAAAATACAAAGAGCAACGTTGATGAACCCTCCAATTGGGTAATTGAATAAATGAAAACAATTACCAAATAACAAAATGAAATTAATAAAAACAAGTAAACTCGGCTCTACGAAGTCTCCTGACTTCGTAGCTCTTTTTAAAAAACAATCATAGCAAAATGAAAAAATTAGTATTAGCATTATCTTTTTTGACCTTTGGGTTTGTTCATGGTCAAATCTTAGAGCCTGTAAAATGGGCCACTTCAGTAAACAAAATTTCTGAAACAGAATATGATTTAGTTACTACAGCCACAATTGAAATCAATTGGCATCTGTATTCACAGTCGGTACCGGAAGATGGGCCCATACCAACCAATTTCACTTATAAAGGGAATCCAAATTATCTTAAAAAAGGAAATACGATAGAAGATAAAGGACATACTGTAGATGACCCAATCTTTGGTGTGAAAATTAAATATTTCGATAATAAGGCGTCTTTTAAACAACGTATAAAGTTAAAAGCAAAAGCGCCCTTTAAGGTTTATGCAACGGTTGAATTTATGGTTTGCGACGACAGTAGATGTTTACCGCCTGCCGAATTAGATTTAGTATTCAACATTAAATAAGCGATACTTTAAAATGAGAAATTTTTTTTTAACATTAAGTGTTTTACTATTAGCTTTAACAAGCTATGCTCAAATATTAAATCCAGTAATATGGACAACCACCGTAGAAAAAATATCAAATGAAGAGTACGAATTAATTACTGAGGCAACCATAGAAGCCGGTTGGCATTTATATTCTCAAACCGTGCCCGAAAATGGCCCCATTGCAACAACATTTACTTATGATGACAGTGAGGGGAGTTTTAAAATATCAGGAAACACTTCAGAAGGAGAGGGTCATACAGTAGACGATCCCGTTTTTGGGATGAAAATCAAGTATTTCGAAAAAACGGCCATTTTCAAACAAAAAATAGCACTGGTAAAAGAGGTAACTACAGTTAATGCTTTTGTGGAATTTATGGTTTGCGACGATACCAAATGTTTACCGCCCACCGAGGTAAACCTTGTATTTAATCTTACCGGGAAAGCTATTACAGAAACACCAATAGCGGCAGAAGTTTTGAAAGATAAAGTAGCAAAAGATTCCAAATCAAATAAAGGGCTCTGGTACATCTTCTTTATTGCTTTTTTATCAGGTTTTGCCGCCTTGTTAACACCTTGTGTATTCCCTATGATTCCTATGACGGTAAGTTTCTTTACCAAGCAAAGCAAAACAAAGGCAGCGGGTATCAGGAATGCCATCATTTATGGTGTGTCTATCATAGTGATCTATGTGGTATTGGGTATTCTTGTAAGTTTGATATTTGGTGCCGATGCATTGAACTCCCTGTCAACCAATGTGTGGTTTAATATAGCATTCTTTATTTTGTTATTAATTTTTGCGGCCTCTTTCTTAGGAGCTTTTGAAATCATGCTGCCAAATAAGTGGGCAAATAAAGTTGACTCACATGCAGATAGGGGAGGATTAATAGGGATATTTTTTATGGCTTTGGCTTTGGCTATTGTTTCGTTTTCTTGTACAGGGCCAATAGTTGGCACTTTATTGGTACAAGCGGCGGCAGGTGGCAGCCAAATAGGGCCTATTATCGGAATGTTAGGTTTTTCATTGGCAATTGCATTACCGTTTGCCTTATTTGCGGCATTCCCCGGATGGTTAAATTCATTGCCTAAATCGGGGGGCTGGTTAAATACCGTAAAAGTGGTGTTGGGGTTTTTGGAATTGGCTTTGGCATTCAAATTTTTATCCAATGCCGATTTAGTATTGCAACTGCATCTATTGGAAAGAGAGGTCTTTATAGCAATATGGATCGCCATTTTTGGTGCCTTGGCATTTTACCTCTTTGGAAAGTTGCAGTTACCGCACGATTCGCCATTAACCCACATATCAGTAGGCAGGTTAAGCTTAGGGCTGTTGGTACTGTCATTTACTATTTATATGATTCCGGGACTTTGGGGAGCACCTTTAAATTTAATAAGCGCCTTTCCTCCACCACAAAATTATAGCGAGTCGCCTTATGGTGTTGGATATACCAAATCGGGTTCCGTAAGCATGTCAGCGAGTCATGACGAATTACCGGAAGGAGCACATTTAATGGCACCCCACGATATTTTGGCGTTTAATGATTATGATAAAGGATTGGATTATGCTAAAAAAGTAGGTAAACCGGTAATGATAGACTTTACGGGCTGGGCCTGTGTAAACTGCAGAAAAATGGAACAAAATGTATGGCCAGACCCAAAAGTATTGGATATCTTAAAAAATAAAGTAGTGTTAATTTCCCTTTATGTTGATGATAAAAGACCTCTTCCTGAAGGAGAAGAAATGGAATCAAAACTTCGACCTGATAAACAATTAAAATATATTGGACAGAAATGGAGTGAGTTACAAATCATTAAGTATAAAGCCAATGCACAGCCATTTTACGTATTAATGGATCATAATGAAAAAAATCTTATTGATCCTATCGCCTACACACCAGATGCTGGAGAATATTTTGAATGGATGGATGAGGGATTAAAAAACTTTTGAGTTCGACCACAGATTAGTTTTCAAAACGTCAAACAGTGGTTTATTTTTGATTGATTGATTTCGCTCTGGCTTTTTGCCGGAGTGATTTTCATAAAATATAGCATATGATTTTATCAAATAAAAGAAAGGAAAAAACAGGTTTAGAGGCTTATTTTCAGCAATTCAGAAAGGGTATTGTCGGTAGTGACCAAGAGTTCACCTCTCCCTACGGCAAAAAAAAACTCATTTATGCCGATTGGACGGCCAGTGGTCGTTTGTACCGGCCGATTGAGGAAAAACTTTTGCACGAGATTGGCCCATTCGTGGCAAATACCCATACAGAGACCTCAATTTCCGGTAGTGTGATGACACATTCTTATCACAATGCCAGAAACATTATTAAGGAGCATGTAAACGCTTCAAAGGATGATATATTGATTACCGTTGGTACAGGGATGACTGGAGCGATCAATAAGTTTCAACGTATTTTAGGGATTAGGCTCAATGAAAACCTAAAAGGACACACTGTAGTTCCGGATGAAAAACGGCCAATCATATTTGTGTCTCATATGGAACACCATTCCAATCAAACCTCGTGGTTGGAAACCATTGCGAGGGTAAAAGTAATTCCATCCACTCATGAAGGATTGCCATGTATGGAAAGTTTAGGGCAGTTGTTGAAGGAATATAATAGCGTACACATAAAAATTGCAGCAGTTACTGGCTGTTCAAATGTTACGGGGATAAGAACAAATTATTATGAAATCGCAAAACTGATGCACCAAAATAATGGGTTGTGTTTTGTGGATTTTGCATGTTCGGCACCTTATGTGTCAATCAATATGCATCCGGAAGATGAGGAGCAATATATTGATGCCATTACCTTTTCGCCACACAAGTTTCTGGGGGGTCCAGGTTCTTCAGGTGTTCTGATCTTTAATAAAAAACTCTACAATAATCTAGTACCTGACAATCCGGGTGGAGGTACCGTAAGTTATACGAATCCCTGGGGCGACCACGATTATATTGATGATATTGAAGCCCGTGAAGATGGTGGGACGCCTGGATTTTTGCAAGCCATAAAAATTGCATTGGCAATCCGGCTGAAGGAAAAAATGGGTGTACAAAATATATTGGACAGGGAACATGAATTGAATACTATAATTTTCAATAAACTTTCCAGAATTGATAATTTGCATATTCTTGCCAAAAATAATACGGAGCGTTTGGGAGTGTTTTCTTTTTATATTGAAAATGCACATTATAATTTAATAGTAAAACTTTTAAATGACCGATTTGGGATCCAAACACGAGGCGGATGCTCTTGTGCAGGCACTTATGGTCACTACCTGTTGAATGTGGACGCGTCTACCTCAAAAGCCATTGAACAAAAAATATTAGAAGGATGTCTGGCTGAGAGACCAGGTTGGATAAGGATGTCTATTCATCCAACAATGAGCAATGCAGAAATTGAATTTATTTGCAATGCAATTGAAGAAGTGGCCAATAACTTTGTGACATTGCAAAATAATTATGAGTATAATCCAATTAAAAATGAATTTATTCATATAAGTAAACCCACAATTGAAAAAACAATAACGAAAGATTGGTTTGATCTTTAATGATCTGACAAATATACGTAAAATGGAATTGGTAATTTGAAAAATTTAGGTGTTTAGTGATGCTTTTTAAAGTGTTTATTCAGCCATTTTTGAAGGTCAATTTCACGAAAAGTTTTAATCGAATAGATCCAACAAATTTAACAGATACCACATAAATTAAGATTGCACTTTTTGTGCTTTTAACATAGTATTGTGATTAAAACAATCTAATTCTGTCTCATTGCCACATCTCCAGCAGTATTCCGTTTATCCTGAACTCGTTTCAGGATCTTATGATTAATATACAACGGCATACAGCTTCCAATTCCGCGCAGTAAAAACCACCGAGAAGGTGGTATTTACTTTTTGCCTTTGACCTCTTTTAATCTGGTTCCATTAAAATAGCCTCAACTAAACAGAATGTTTAGCAGGTAATAAGGAGTTCCTCAGTCGATCCACTTAATTTCGTAAAGCCTAATTAAAATTTTTCATACCTCAAATTTATTACTTACCACAAATAATACCGCTGCGGTGGCACATCCTCGCTGGCACTATTTGCTTGCTTTATCTTCATACGTTACTCTATTCGGAGACACATAGCTTACTTTACTCTTAATATCTAATAAGGAAATGCTACGCAAGAATTTCATTAAGAGAAAACCGCTCTTTCATTTTGACTGAGCCCGCTAGATCTCTCAGCCTATTTGGTGATCACGGTTTTTTGATAGCATCCATTTTGCATAGAATTTAAACACTTCTTAACATACGTTATTAAAATCTATTGCAAACGCGCAAATAAGCTGTCTATTCCGTTCCTACATATCCAGCACATTTCTTTCCAACAGCTTCAAAAACAGCACCACCAGCGTGTGCCACGTAGTTGTAATACGCACTTATTCGAAACTCAACGTGCTATTATTCCAACAGCTTCAATCAGCTCGTGCGGGCTCGGCTCTGCTTCGCTATTACCCGTTTTTAATAAGAAGCATTTCGGTTTTTAAATTTTAATAGTAAAAGTAAAAGGGTTAAAGTAAAGGACTTGACTCTATAATTTGCAATTAACATATGTAGTGATTATCCAAACTTACTAAAAATTAATTCAGCTATAATAAGTGACCGAATAAAAAGTATGCAAATTTAAGTTCCCCCCTTCAACAGCCGCATATTTGATGTAAAGGTTACCCTACGGTTCTGCTATAAATCTCCAGCCACCTTAATTCATTATATAACTTTATTCTTCCAACGCTAGTATTTATAGCACAAACCCAGACATCAAGCCTCGCAACATAGCACAGTCATTCTTTTTCTAATTCGGTTCAAAAAAAATAGTTGAGCCATAAACATTAACAGAATGACAAATCTTCACTATGAAATCAAAACACACAAAATGGGTAGAACTTATAAAGCGCCACGCTTTTATATTCTTAATAAAGGACTGAATAGTGGAAGACCAATGAATCAACCTTGTCCTAATTTTTTTGTAGTAAAAGTAGATACTAAAGAAGAGCGAGAATCATTGTACTACCTAACATTGTCACTTCAAACAGGTAAATACTTCAGCTACTATATAAAAGGAAGTGTGATTCCGTTTATAACTATTGGTGATGCGAGAAAGGTGTTGAATACGGCCATACAAAACTATAAGCAACAACAATGGGGGTTAAAAGTTGAAAAACTTAAAAAGGTTACAGCATATGAGAATAATTTACAGCAACAACTAAATACAATTTATAAGTTAAAAATTGCACTGCTAAGAATCTAGCGTGTTACAAAAAAGGGAACTATAAACATAATATGTTTATAGTTCCCTATATAAAGGCCCCCGACTTTACCATAATTCGGATTCAAATAATATAATACTTGATGGGTAGGGGTGATTGTAATATCTTAAAATTTACTAAAAGGGCTATGTTGCTATTGTTAAAGCTTAACTTAATATACTATTACTTCTGGCGGTGCAACTATATACTAATAAAACACTCTTGTTATTAAATTTTTCAACATCCTGCATAATGTTTCTACCTGTTTTTAACTTGTATTTGGTCTTTTTGATCTGAATATTTGATTTAATTACTTATTCAAATCAATAATATTATAGCTTTTTCCATTTTTGACGCTCCACTATTACCTTATTGCCCCCTTGTTTAATACAGGGAAAGCGATATTCTGGTGACGGGAATGGGTAGGTCCAATTGGCTAATGTTTATAATTTTATTGGGTAGACTATAGTATATTTTATGCTTCTTAATTTAAAAAATTCAAATGATGGAGGAACTTTAATGTTTTTAAAATATTATATCTATAATTTATGTTTTATAATAAATGGCTATATTCCTCTAGTAATTCTGCACCTATATCTCTTAGATATTTTTGTAAAGCAACCAGTGTAGAGTGCCCAGTTATTAACATCAGTTTATTCTTTGTTTTCGACTTAGAGTGCTGCTTTCTTAGTTCTCTGTATAGCTTAGTAATAAACGTATGCCGAAATGAGTATACAGTATAGCCTGAACCTATATCTAGTTTTTTCTTCACTTTATTGAAGCGATTACCAAAATAAGATCTTTTTCCTGACTCTCTTCACGCTCCCATTTTTCAACACCTTCAGGTGTAAATAAGTAATGTTCAGGATTTTATAAGTCTAACTTATTAAGTTCTTTAATTAAAATTTCAGGAATTATTTTTGTCTTATGCGGCTTATTCTTGACTATAACAGTTAGAGTTCCTTCCTTTAAATTTATATCCTTAACCTTCAACCTAACTACTTCAATAGGACGCAAGAAATTATATGAAACGAATTTAATAAATAAAAGAAGTAAGGGGGTCGCTAGTTTCTAATTCTTTATAAATTTCATCTACTTTATCTAGAGAATATGTTTTATTTCTAGTTGGTTTAGACGTAAGTTTTTTAATTTTCTCGATGAAATTATATTCTATATAATCGTTTTCTACTAGAACCTAAAATACAGCTGAGAGGTCTTGTCTGTAATTATTCCTGTTGCTTGAACCCAAAGTTTTTAGGGTGTGATTTAAAAAATTAGTAACAATTTTCTTGTCTATAGACCTGATATTAGCGATATCCAACACTTTACTCTTCAAGTAATTTTTAAAAACGTTAACTCTATTATAATAACTGCTGTATGTACTTGGACTTACAGTTTTTTCTTTTAATTCTAGAGCAAAATCTAAAGCACTATTAGCAGAGTACTCATTTTCTATAACTTCATTTTCAAAGGGAGAATAACCCTCTTTTAAAAGGTTTTCAAGTGATTCTCTAAGAATATTAAAATGCTTAAGTTGTTCTTTTTTAGATTTATGTAAACGATTGAAATTAGCATCAATTGGAGTTTGTCTTACTAATTTACCAGTTTCAGGATGCCTGTATGAGTAATAAACGTAACAACGTTTAGTTAGACCATAATCCTTACCTCCGTGGTAAATTTTTGGGATTGAGTAATTCTTCTTCATTTTTAAACCGTATATATTTTCGTATTCGGTGCAAAGTAATTCTAAAATCTTAGACATAAAAAAAGCGCTTAAAGATATTTCTCTAAGCACTGATTTTACTACTGTTACATCGACATAAAATGTCTTAGTACCTCGAGCGGG
>NZ_JBFFOE010000032.1:0-29688 GCF_041562875.1 Lutibacter sp.
AAGATGGATTTGTTGAAAATTCACAAAGTAAAGCACATTTATTATCGGCAATTCATCAAGTAATTGATAAAAGAAATCAATTGTATTACTTTCCTTCCTATGAAATTATGTTGGATGATTTACGTGAGTATCGTTTTTATAATAGTGATATGATTCACCCAAATGAAACAGCCATCAATTATATTTGGGAACATTTCCAACAGGTTTGGATTAATGAGAATACGTCTTCAATTATGAAAGAAGTTGATAGCATTCAAAAAGGATTGGCGCATAAACCTTTTAACCCAAATTCTGAACAGCATCAGCAATTTTTAATAAACTTAAATCAAAAAATTAAAGATTTAAATATTAATTTCTAACAAAAAAAGAGAAGTAAAAACTTCTCTTTTTTACGATTTATGTATTTAATCTTAATTTACAAATTTAGCAACATTTTGCCAAGGACCTCCATTTATCACATCAATACCTTGTTGTTTTAAAAAAGATGTAGCTTGCCCGCTTCTTGCTCCACTTCTACAAACTGCAATTACTTTTTTATTTAACTTTTTAATTTCTTCCACTTTTGCTGGAATAGAATTTAAAACAATATTTTTAGAACCTTTTACATGACCTTCACTAAACTCACCAACTGTCCTAACATCAATCACAATTGCACCGTCATTTAAATATTCTTCAATTGACGGTCCTTCTGTACTTCCTCCAAATAAACCAAAAAAACTCATTTCTTTAAATTTTAATTTTTGCGCAAATATAGAACAAATATTAACAATTAAAAGTAACAGTAATTACCCTTTATTTTTTGTAATCAAATTCATGCCATTATTTACAAGTTGTTCATAATTGCTATTTAATTTAATTTCAGACAGATACGCTACAACATCCGATTCAAATTTTGAATTTGAATTATAAATCAGTTCAAATATTTCTAATGGCAACAACCAATCTGATGGATAATTATCTTTAAGGTTTATAAATATTGAAGTTAATTTTTCAATATCTATATTCTTATTTATTCTAATTTCAGCTACTTTTTTATATAATTTATGCAACTTTAATTCTTGTTTACTATATATAATCTTATGTGTTTTTTCTTCAGAAACTTTTCCCATATTTTTGAAGGAATTTAATGAAGCTGGTCCTGCATATGCTGAAACAATTTCTTTCCCAATAGCCATATCGTAAATTCCCCATTCAGGTAGAAACAATATATTTTCATTTTGTTTGACAGTGCAGTTTTTAAATGAAATTAACAAAATTTTACCTTGTAAATCTCTTTTTCCTGTAATTACTTCCCCTTCAACTTTAATATTTCCTTCGAAAAGCAAGGTTGTTTTTTTGCCTTCATAAATTCCATACACTTCTAAATCTTTTGGAAACATATCTTCAATGGCTAAATTAATGCCTTTTAATTTACCAATCGGGCTTCCAAATCCTTCTGAATGATATTCAACTCCATGACCTATTAATTCCTTGTCTCTACTTGCCAAAGCTGTTGGGCCCGTTGTTTGAATATAAATAGGTGTATTATTTTCATCAGAAATTACATTGGTAAAAACTCCTGAAATTTGTATTCCAGTACTCAATTCTATCGTTCCTAAATTATTAGATTCAATTAGCTTTTTAACACCTTTTAATCCACCTTTTCTTAAAGCCATTTTATTAGCAAATTCTTCCAATATAAAACTTAAATGTGCGAAATCTGGAGTCACAAATAATTGAGGTTGAGGCTTCGTAATATCAAAATTTTGTGAAGCAGCATCAATAGTGTATGGTACTTTTTTTACCTTATCAGTTAAACATAATTTACTCTCCCCAATAGAAGAAAGTAATCCTGCCCCATAAATTTTAGGATTTTCCAACGTTCCAATAAGTCCATATTCAACCGTCCACCAATGTAAATTTCTAATTTGAGCCATTTCAGAAAGTTCACCCATATTCTTTTGAATTTCTTCAACTTTTTGCTGAGCATTATTAATAGCTTCTTCTGAAGAGCTTGGATCTTCTTTTAAAATAGAAAGTAAACGAATTGCTTCATATATTTCAAAATCTTTAGCTGAAGAAATAGCTTTACATCCTATTTCGCCAAATCTGCGTAAATATTCGGCATATTCAGGGTTTGCAATAATTGGCGCATGACCAGCTGCTTCATGTATAATATCAGGCGCAGGTGTATATTCAATATGTTCTAAAGTTCTAATATCTGAAGCTATTACCAATACATTATATGCCTGAAATTCCATAAAAGCATTAGGAGGAATAAACCCATCAACTGAAACTGCTGCCCAACCAATGTCTTTTAAAATCCTATTCATTCCTTCCATTTTCGGAATAATATCAACGGAAATCCCTGTTCTTTTTAAACCTTCTAAATACGATTCATGTGCAACTTTACTTAAATAATCAATATTCATTCGCATCACATACCGCCAAACAGCCTGATTTTGAGCTGTATAATTTTCATAAGGTTGTTTAACAATAAATTTATGTAAATGTTTAGGTAACTTTTTAGTTACTTCATTAAATTTTATTGCTTTTGTCATTTTTATTATTATTTTTTCCGGAAAGTTACAATTTTTAATATTTTTTACATTTATTTCTAAAAAAATTAAATTTGTATTTTTACGTATCACAAAAAAATCAAAAAATGAGAAGAGGCAATTCAAAAATTAAATTATTAATTGGTGCAGGTATTATATTATTTACACTTTTTCAATACTATTCTAAAAGTGAAATAAATGAATATACAGGTAAAAAGCAACACATTTCAATATCTACTGAAGATGAAGTTGCCATAGGTTTACAAAGTGCTCCCCAAATGGCGCAACAACACGGAGGGTTGTATCCTGATCAAAAGTATCAGCAATTTGTAGATCAAGTTGGAAGAAAACTGGTAAACAATAGTGTTGCTAAGCAAACAAATTATAAATATGACTTTCATTTATTGAAAGATGAACAAACAATAAATGCTTTTGCACTTCCCGGTGGTCAAATTTTTATTACGTATGCATTATTTTCAAAATTAGAAAATGAAGATCAATTGGCAGGTGTGTTAGGTCATGAAATTGGGCATGTTGTTGGGAGGCATTCAGCTGAACGTATGGCAAAACAAGGATTAACACAAGGTTTGTTAAGTGGTGTTGCTGTTGGTTTTGACCCAAGTACAGCTGAAGGTGCAGCCGCCATTGCAAATGTTATGAATTTGAGTTATGGTAGAGACGATGAATTGGAAAGTGATGATTTAGGTGTGAAATTTATGATTGATGCAGGCTACAATCCTTCTGAATTAATTGGTGTTATGGAAATTTTAAAAGCTGCAGCTGGTCCAAATAGAACTTCAGAAAGAATGAGTACGCATCCAGATCCAGAAAATAGAATTGAAAAAATAAAAGAAGCTATTGAAAAATATAAAAGTAATGAGTGAATTTAATGTATTCCTTTTTTTCTTCCAACTTCATTTCCGCAATCGTTTTAGTAATTTTCACACTAATTTAAGACCTAATAATAAAGCTCTTAAGTTGAATACTTCGTATATTTGGCATTCAAAAAATTAAAAAGAATTTAGAATGAATAAGAAAGTAATTTTAATGATTTTAGATGGTTGGGGAATTACTCAAGATCCAAAAGTTTCAGCAATTTTTAATGCAAAAACTTCTTATATAGATAGTTTATATCACAAATATGCCAATGCAAGTTTAAGAACTGATGGTGAACATGTTGGTTTACCTGAAGGACAAATGGGGAATAGTGAAGTTGGTCATATGAATTTAGGTGCTGGTAGAATTGTTTACCAAAACTTAGTTCGTATTAACATGGCAGTTAAAAATAAAACGCTTGGAACTGAAAAAGTATTATTAGATGCTCTTTCTTATGCAAAAGAAAACAATAAAAATATTCATTTATTAGGGCTGGTTTCTAATGGTGGAATTCATTCACATATTGATCATTTAAAAGGGTTGTTAGACGTTGCTGCTGAAAATAATGCAAAAAACGTGTATTTACACGCATTTACTGACGGAAGAGATTGTGATCCAAAATCAGGCGCATATTTTATCAACGAAACTCTAGAGCATATGGCTAAAACAACTGGTGAATTGGCTTCAATTACTGGTCGTTATTATTCAATGGATCGTGATAATCGTTGGGAACGTGTTAAAATAGCTTATGATGCTTTGGTAAATGCCGTTGGAACAAAATCTACAAATGCCATTAAAAGTATTGAAGAAAGTTATGCTAATAATGTGACTGATGAATTTATCAATCCTATTATCATGACCGATGAAAACGGAACTCCAAAAGCGCAAATAAAAGCAGATGATGTTATTATATTCTTCAATTACAGAACAGATAGAGGAAGAGAACTTACTGAAGTTTTAACACAAAAAGATTTTCCTGAATTTGGTATGAAAGCGTTGCCATTGCATTATACTACAATGACGAATTATGATGAGACTTTTAAAAATATCAATGTAATTTATAATACCGATAATTTAGAAGAAACACTTGGTGAAGTATTAGGAAAAGCTGGTAAAAAGCAAATTAGAATTGCTGAAACAGAAAAATATCCACATGTAACATTTTTCTTTTCTGGTGGAAGAGAAAAAGAATTTGAAGGTGAAAAACGAATCTTGTTGAATTCTCCAAAAGTTGCTACCTACGACTTACAACCAGAAATGAGTGCATTTGAAATTAGAGATGCTATTATTCCTGAATTAAATAAAAAAGAAGTAGATTTTGTATGTTTAAACTTTGCCAATGGAGATATGGTTGGACATACAGGCGTTATGGAAGCTGCAATAAAAGCTTGTGAGGCAGTTGATAAATGTGTTGAAGATGTTGTTAACGCAGCCATTGAAAACGATTATACAACTTTAATAATTGCCGATCACGGAAATTGTGAAACCATGATGAATCCTGATGGATCTCCTCATACGTCGCATACAACAAACCCAGTTCCTTTTATTTTAGTTGATAAAGATTTAAAAAATATTAAAGATGGTGTTTTAGGAGATATAGCTCCTACTATTTTAAAATTAATGGGAATAGAGCAACCAGCAGTAATGACACGCCATTCTTTGATATAATTTTCTAGATTTACTAAAATAAATTTAATAACATGAAAAAAACACTTTTAAGTTTAATGATATTCGCTACCATAAGTTGTGCTACTCAAAAAAAGGAAGCTACTGCTATAAAAGATGATGCAGGAAATTTAGTTGGAATTGCCAATAAAGAAAGTTTTCTTCAAGAACCTTATAACGCATGGTTCTCTCCAAATTATGATGAATACACTTCTAATAAAGAGGTTATAGAAAAACTAAAACCACTTTTGAAAAATGTAACTATAAAAGCTTTTATGGGAACTTGGTGTGGAGACAGCAAAGAACAAACACCTATTTTTTATAAAATTTTAGATGAAGCTAATTTTGACTATAACAATTTAAAATTAATAACAGTTAACAGAAGTAAAGCTACACCTGATAATTTACAAGAAGGATTTAACATAGAAAGAGTTCCTACTTTTATTTTTTACAAAGATGGAAATGAAATTGGCCGTTTTGTTGAATATCCAAGAGAAACTGTTGAAGAAGATATGCTAAAAATTGTAAGTGGTGAACCTTATAAACATTCATACGAAGAATAACATTCTTAGCTAAAAATATAAGCCGATAATCAAAAAAATGATTATCGGCTTTTTTATGGTTGAATTTAAAAGTTCTATTAACTTGTTGCTTCAAAATATTCTCTATCCATTCTTTCTCTATGATCAGGATGAGAAATTTTTATTAATTCCGAAACACGTTGCTCAATTGTTTTTCCATATAAGTTAGCAACACCATATTCCGTAACAACATATTGCACATGTGCCCTAGTTGTAACCACACCTGCTCCAGTGTTTAAAAATGGCACAATTCTACTAATTCCTTTATTTGTTTGCGATGGCAATGCAATAATTGCCTTACCTCCTTCACTTAATGAAGCTCCTCTAATAAAATCCATTTGACCACCAACACCTGAGAACATATTTGCACCAATAGAATCTGCACAAACCTGCCCAGTTAAATCTACTTGAATAGCCGAATTAATAGCTACCATCTTTGGGTTTTGTCTAATATTTGCAACGTTATTAGTATAATCACAAGAACGCATTTCAATAAATGGATTGTCATCAACGTAGTCATACAAACGTTTAGATCCTCCTAAAAAAGTTGTTAAAGCTCTCCCTGCATTTATCCCTTTATAGTTACCATTAATTACATCCTTTAAAATTAAATCTATTACACCATCTGAAAACATTTCAGTATGTAACCCTAAATCTTTATGATTTCCTAAGCGCGACAAAACTGCATTTGGAATAGAGCCAATTCCCATTTGCAAGGTGCTTCTATCTTCTATTAATTGCGCTATATGATCACCTATTTTACTTTCAATCGCTGTTGGTTCAGGCATATGAAATTCGTGAATTGGAGCACTTTCTTCAACAAAAGTATCTAATTCTGAAATATGGATAAGTCCTTCCCCATGAACTCTTGGCATTTGATCATTTATTTGAGCTATTACATGTTTTGCATTTTCAATAACTGCTAAAATAGCTTCTACTGAAACTCCCAATGAACAATAACCGTGCTTATCTGGCGTAGAAACTTGAATTAATGCAACATCAACCGGTAAAACATTTCTCTTAAATAAATTAGGTACCTCGCTTAAAAAAACTGGGGTATAAGATCCATTTCCTGCTTTTAAAGTATGACGTACATTTTTACCAATAAAAAGTGAATTCACATGAAAACTATTAATGTACTTTGGATCTGCATATTTAGCTTCCCCTTCAATATGTAAATGACAAACTTCAACATTTCTAAGTTCCTCATGTCTTGCAGACATTGCATCCATCAAAATTTGGGGTGCAGCTGCTGCAGCTTGGATATATACTCTATCTCCTGATTTTATTACTTTTACAGCATCTTCTGCTGTTACTGCTTTATACATAATTAAGTTATTGACTGTTATCTTACAAAAATACTAAGGATTTAATAAAATAACACTGTCAAATATCATCTTTTTTACATTTTATTCAAAATACTTATATTACACTAGACATTCTAATATTCTTTTTTTTTGATTTACCTTTGCAAAACAAATTTTATGATTAAATGATAGTAATTAAAACTCGTGAAGAGATAGAATTAATGCGTGAAAGTGCCTTAATTGTATCCAAAACTTTAGGAATGCTAGCGAAAGAGGTAAAACCTGGAGTTACTACTTTATATTTAGATAAATTAGCAGAAGAATTTATAAGAGACCACCAGGCAATACCTGGATTTTTAGGATTGTACGATTTCCCTAACACCCTATGTATGAGCCCTAATGCTCAAATAGTACATGGGATTCCAAATGATAAACCTATGCAAAATGGAGATATTATCTCTATTGACTGTGGTGCCTTAAAGAATGGTTTTTATGGTGATCACGCTTATACTTTTGAAGTAGGAGATGTTGCTTTAGAAACAAAAAAATTATTACAAATCACTAAAGAGAGTTTATACGCTGGTATTCGTGAATTTAAAACAGGAAACAGAGTTGGTGATGTAGGTTTTGCCATTCAAAACTATTGCGAAAAACGAGGTTACGGAATTGTTAGAGAACTAGTTGGTCATGGTTTAGGACAATTAATGCATGAAGATCCTGAAATGCCAAACTATGGAAAAAGAGGTAGAGGTAAAAAGTTTGTTGAAGGTATGGTTGTTGCTATTGAGCCAATGGTAAATATGGGAACACATCAAATTAACCAATTAAAAGATGGTTGGACAATCTTAACAAAAGATGGAAAACCTAGTGCACATTTTGAACATGATGTTGCAATTGTAAATGGAAAACCAGAACTACTTTCAACGTTTAAATATATATATGAAGCCTTGGGAATTGAAAGTAACGAAGAAGATGAGTTTAGACAATAAGCACTAAAAATGTAACTCTTGAAAAAGCTCTTTAAGTTTATTTTAAATACCATTCCTAGACCTATTTTAATAAAAGTTAGTTATTGGGTAAGCCCATTAATTTCATTTTATTTAAAAGGAACAACTTATACTGACCCAATAGATGGTAAAAGTTTTCGTAAATTTTTACCTTATGGTTATGGTGTTCAACGTTCAAATGCATTATCACCAAGTACACTTTCATTAGAACGCCATAGATTACTTTGGTTGTATTTAAAAAATGAAACTGACTTTTTTACAGCACCTAAAAAAGTATTGCATATTGCGCCCGAACAATGTTTTTTAAAGCTATTTAAAAAACAAAAAAATTTAGACTATACAACTGCCGATTTATATTCTCCAATTGCTGATGTAAAAGCTGATATTTGCGATTTGCCTTTTGAAGAAAATTCATTTGATATTGTTTTTTCTAATCACGTTTTAGAACATATTGAAGATGATAAAAAAGCAATGAGTGAATTATTTAGAGTTTTAAAACCTGACGGAATGGGTATTTTTCAAATTCCACAAGATTTAAGTTTAGAAAACACTTATGAAGATTTTTCAATTAAATCAAAAGAAGAACGCAAAAAACATTTTGGACAATATGACCATGTGCGTATTTATGGACGAGATTATTTTGATCGCTTACGAAACGTAGGATTTAAAGTAAATGAAATAGATTATTCTAAAACAATTTCAAAGGATTTAGTAAAAAAATATTGTTTAGTTAAAGGTGAAATTTTACCTGTTTGTTTAAAATAGATTAATTATCAAAATTAGCAGACTTATATGTTTGCAATTCGCCGTTTTCATTAGCATAAATTAAAAATGCTTTTAATTCACTGTGAATCTTCAAAAAATCTTTAGTCTTTTCTAACCCCATAGCCATAAATGCAGTGGCATAACCATCAACATCAGCACAATCTGATTTTGAAATAACAGAAGCACTTAACAAATTACTTGCGGTTGCATAACCCGTTTTGGTATTTATGGTGTGAACATATTTTTTCCCATCTTCAGCTATTCTATATTTTCTATAATTCCCTGAAGTTGCCATAGATTCATTTTGAAGTTGAATGGTTGTCATAAAAGAACGAGTGCCATCTATATTTGGATTTTCTATGGCTATTTTCCATGCTTCACCATTTTGATTTAAGCCTCTCGCTCTAATTTCACCGCCAATTTCTACCATATAGTTTGCAATATTATTAGCTTCAAATAACTTACTAACCTCATCTACCAAGGATCCTTTAGCAATTGCATTGAAATCAAAATAAATTTCAGGAAATACTTTTTTAATTTTTCCATGAACCAAACTCACTTTATTAAAACCTACAAAATTTAATAATTCCTTAATTTTAACTGAATCTAAATTTTCAATTGGCTTTTCCGGACCAAATCCCCAAGCGTTTACTAATATTCCAACAGTAGGATCAAAAACACCATCAGTTTCTACATAAATTTTGGAAGATTTAGTGAAAACAGTCTTAAAAACTGCATCTATTACAACTGTGGTGTCACCATTATTAATTTTTGAAATATCAGAAGTAGAAATGTATGTTGAAACCGATTTATTTACAGCCTTAATAATGCTATCTATTTTAGTTTCATAAGTGATATTTGAATTATCTAAATATCTTATTGAAAACGTTGTCCCAATGGCATTTCCTTCAATAGTTTTTAACTTATTTTCTTTATTACAAGAAATAAATCCTGCAAATATTAACAAAAATATATAATTTTTTAGTATATTGATTTTCATAAATTTTAATTGAAAGAATAGCTACAAATATAATATGAAAAAATTTCTTAAATTCTTCTTAAATATTTTTTTAAATATATTATTGTAATCATCTTTTAGTTAATTTTACACAAAAATAAAACAACTTATAACTTATGAAAAAACTATTGGTATTGTTAATCACAACTTCAGTTGTGTTAAGTTCATGTGTATCTAAAAAACAATACACAGAATTGGAAGGGAATTACGCTAAAAAAAGCCAGGAATTAGTAGATACTAAAGCTGACTTAATGAAATGTAGAATTGAAGGCGAAGGTAGAGTTACAGCTTTAACACAACAAGTGGATGATTTAAAAAAGGACAAAGCAAAATCGTTAGAAAATGTTGATAATTTAATGGTAATATCAAAATCAGCATCTGATAACATTAAAGAGACTTTAGCTCAAATGAGTAAAAAGGATGAGTATATTAAACACATCCAAAAGGCAATGAATAAAAAGGATTCTATTAATTTAGCTTTAGGATTTCAGTTGAAAAAAGTCTTAAAAGATGGATTTAATGATGAAGACATTGAGGTTAATGTTGAAAAAACCGTAGTTTACATTTCTATTGCAGACAGATTGCTATTTAAAAGCGGAAGTCACGTAATTTCTAGTGAAGCTAAAAGAGTGCTTAAAAAAGTTGCTGACGTAATTGCAGCACAACCAGATTTAGAAGTTATGGTTGAAGGTTATACAGACAATAATCCAATTAGTACAGTAGACATGAAAGACAACTGGGATTTAAGTGTTAAACGTTCTACAGCTGTTGTAAGAGTTTTACAAGACGACTTTAAAATTGCTCCAGATCGTTTAGTGGCAGCTGGTAGAGGTGAGTATAAACCACTTGCAACTAATGAAACTGTTGAAGGTAGATCTAAAAATAGAAGAACTAGAATCGTTCTAATGCCAAAATTAGATCAATTCTTTAAATTGCTTGAAAACAAAATTGAGTAATTAGATTGATTTTATAAAACAAAAAAACCACGCCAATTGGCGTAGTTTTTTTGTTTTATCTTAAACACTTATTTCAAAAATACTTAGTTTAGCTCTACATCTAAAAGCTGTAAACCTTCATATTGCAATAAGTATTCTTCATTCAAATTGGGAAATCTAGTTTTATCTACCTTGCTACCAATTCCAACACCTGCAAATAACACCTTAGCATCATTAATTCTAGCATGATTTTTAAAGGTCTCCATCCAAATAACATCAAATTCCATTGCAAATTCTGAAATTGGACCTACTTTAACTATTACAAAATAACGTATGCTATTCTTATCAATACACACAAATTGGGGGTTTCTTTTTAATTGGCTATTCACTGCAATAAACTCATAACTCTTGTTTTCTAAATCTTTCCCAACTACATTCATAGCAAGGTTGTGTATTTCTTGTTTTGTAAGTTGTCTGCTCATTTTTAATAAAGATTAAATAAAAAAAATCCGATACAAAAGTACCGGATTTTAATTTATTATAAAACACATCTATAAACTTAGTGTGCCAAGTTAGTTCTAAAAAAAGTTACCCACCAAAGTCATCAAAGCGAATATTCTCATCAGCTAAACCAAAGTCTTCACCCATTTTTTGAACTGCTTTATTCATTAATGGAGGTCCACAGAAATATAATTCTAAATCTTCTGGAGACTCGTGTTTAGATAAATATTCATCTATAACAGCTTGGTGTACAAATCCTGTAAATCCGTCACCTTCTTTATCTGTAAAATCCTTTTTATTTACCCAATTATCTTCTGGCATTGGTTCTGATAACACCAAATAAAATCTAAAGTTAGGGAACTCTTTTTCTAACTTTAAAAAATGTTCTGAATAAAATAATTCACGTTTTGAACGTCCACCATACCAATATGTTACTGTTCTACCAGTTTTAAGGGTATTGAATAAATGATATAAATGAGAACGCATTGGAGCCATACCTGCACCACCACCAACGTATAACATTTCAGAATCAGAATCATTAATAAAGAATTCTCCATAAGGACCTGATATTGTAACTTTATCACCTGCTTTACGAGAGAAAATATAAGATGAAGCAACACCTGGGTTTACACTCATCCAACCATTCTTAGCTCTATCCCAAGGTGGCGTTGCAATACGAACATTTAACATAATTTCTCTCCCTTCTGCAGGGTAAGAAGCCATAGAGTATGCTCTTTCAACTTGTTCTTTATTTGACATTTTAAGGTCCCATAAACCAAATTTATCCCACTCCATTTGAAACTTATCAGCAGTTTCATGTTCTTCCGGATGTGCAGTAATATCTATATCCTTAAAATCAACCTCACAAGCAGGGATTTCTATCTGAATATAACCACCCGCTTTGTAACCCATATCTTCAGGGATTTCAACAACAAATTCTTTAATAAATGATGCTACATTGTAATTTCTTACAACTGTTGCTTCCCATTTTTTTATTCCAAATACTTCTTCTGGAATAGAAATATCCATATTTTGTTTTACTTTAACCTGACAAGCTAAACGAGCTCCATCTTTTAACTCTTTACGAGTAAAATGTGGTGTTTCTGTAGGTAATGCTTCACCTCCACCAGAGTGGACATGACATTCACATTGAATACAAGTACCACCACCACCACAGGCTGATGGTAGAAATATTTTAGAATTTCCTAAAGTTGAAAGCAATGAACTTCCAGACGGAACTTCAATTTCTTTTTCTCCGTTAATTGTAATTTTTACAGGCCCAGATGGTGCCAATTTTTGTTTTACAACTAACAAAAGTGCTACTAATAAAAGTGTGATAACTAAAAATGCAATAACTGTTACTGCAATAATTCCCATGGTATTTATAGCTACTATCATTATTCTTCAATAATTTCAGGTTCAATAATTGTTGTACTGTCAATCACAGTTTCAACCTCTTCAGTTAATGTTATTTCTTCTATAGCTGCTGCAGTTTCAATAGCTGCAGTTTCATTTGATTCTGGTTCTTCACCACCCGTTAGCATACCACCAAAACTCATAAATCCAATGGCCATTAAACCTGTAATAATAAAAGTTATTCCTAAACCTCTTAGAGGTGCTGGTACGTTTGAATATCTAATTTTTTCACGAATAGCAGCAATAGCCAAAATAGCTAAAAACCATCCAATTCCTGAGCTTATTCCATAATTAAAAGCTAAACCTAATGTTTCAATTTCACGAGATTGCATAAATAACGAACCTCCTAAAATTGCACAGTTTACTGCAATTAATGGTAAAAATATTCCTAATGAATTATACAGTGCAGGAGAAAATTTCTCAACAATAATTTCAACTAATTGCACCATAGTAGCAATAGTAGCAATAAACATGATAAATGAAAGAAAACTTAAATCATATTCCGCATATTCTTCACCTAACCAACTAAGAGCACCTTCTTGTAATAAATATTGATCTAACAACCAGTTTAAGGGCACTGTTATAGCCATTACAAATATTACTGCAGCTCCTAAACCAACAGCTGTAGATACTTTTTTAGATACAGCCAAGTATGAACACATTCCTAAGAATGTAGCAAACACCATATTATCTATAAATATTGCCTTAAAAAATAATTCTATATGTTCCATATTATCTAGTTATCTTCAATTAATGATGTATTTCTAGCGCGTTGAACCCAAATAATAATTCCTAAAGTTATTAATGCCATTGGCGCTAATAACATAAAGCCATTATTTTCGTATCCATAAGCGTAAACTCCTGTTTTTTCAATTGAGTCACCTAATACTTTAAATCCAAGTAAAGTTCCTGAGCCTAAAAGTTCTCTAAAGAATCCAACAATTATTAAAATTACGCCATACCCTAATGAATTTCCTATACCATCTAAGAAAGACCTCCATGGACCATTTGCTAATGCAAATGCCTCAAAACGTCCCATGATAATACAGTTTGTAATAATTAATCCAACAAAAACAGATAATGTTTTACTCAATTCATAAGCAAATGCTTTTAAAATTAAATCAACAATAATTACAAGTGTTGCAACAACAATTAATTGAACTATAATTCTAATTTTTGATGGTATAATATTTCTCATTAAAGAAATAACTACGTTTCCTAAAGCTAAAACAAATAATACTGCCACAGACATTACTATTGATGCTTTTAAATCGGCAGTAATTGCTAAAGCTGAACAAATTCCTAAAACCTGAATAGTTATAGGGTTATTATCCGCTAATGGATCTGTTATTAATTTTGCGTCTTTTTTTGATAAAAGTCCCATAAATTATTGTTTTAATGTTTTTAAATAAGGCAAATATAATTTCAAATCCTTCTTAAGCATTGCTGAAATTCCATCACCAGTAATAGTTGCACCAGCAATAGCATCTACTTCATAATCGGTTTTATCTAAGTTTTTAGGATCAGAATTCCCTTTTGCGGCTGTAATTCCTTTAAAAGTATCACCATCTAAAAAATGTTCTCCTTTAAAATCATCCATAAAAAAACGTTCTTTAATGTTTGACCCTAATCCTGGAGTTTCTCCCGCATGATCAAAGAAAACACCTTGAACTACTAAATCTGTATCCAGCGCAACATATCCCCAAACAGCATCCCATAGTCCTTTTCCTCTTACAGGGATTATGTAAAATGTTGCATTATCCTTCTCACCAATAAAAAATGGCAATCTACGTTGGTAGTTAGGATTTTTAGCTGCTGTAGTTTCTTTTTTAATATCTATCAAATACGCTTTTGGGTCTTCAACAGCTTCAGTGCCAGTTATTACAAATTGCTTCGTAATATATTTTGAAAATTCTTGACCAACAATTGCTTTAGAAACAAATTCTACACTGGTTTCGTCATTTTCATTAACACCCATTGCATATAAAATATTTTGTTGCTTTTCTATACGCTTATTCTCTGTTATTTGCTCTTTAAAATAAGAAGCCACAAAAGCGAGTAATGCTCCAACTATTACAACCATTCCAGTTGCAAACACTACTGTATAAACGTTACTATCAGTATTTCTTGCCATTGTTACGCTGTTTTAGTTTTTAAACGTTTTAATCTTCTTTTAACATTTCCTTGAACCACATAATGGTCTATTGTTGGTGAAAACACGTTCATCAATAGAATTGCTAACATTACACCTTCTGGATATGCTGGATTAAATACACGAATCATAATTGAAATAAACCCAATTAAAAAACCATAAATCCATTTTCCTTTATTCGTTTGTGAAGCAGTAACAGGATCTGTTGCCATATAAACAATACCAAATGCCAGTCCTCCTATTAATAGGTGACGCCAATACTCTGTACTCATTAAACTATAAAATTTGCTTCCTTCATTTATCCAACCTGCATCTACAACACCGTTAAATATAAGTCCCATTACTAATGCTCCTATAACGGCAGATAACATGATTCTCCAACTTCCAACTTTGGTAAATATTAAATATAAACCTCCCAATACTATTAAAAATGTTGATGTTTCTCCAACTGAACCTGGTATAAAACCGAAGAACATATCAGATACTGAATACACAATTTCTTTCCCTTGGGCCAAACTTCCTAAAATAGTTTCACCAGAAATGGCATCTAAATTGGCGCCTTTAGCCATTTCATTCGCTCTTTCAACTGCACCAGTCACCCATACTTTATCTCCACTCATCCAAGTAGGATAAGCAAAGAATAAAAATGCCCTAATAGTTAATGCTGGATTTAAGATATTCATTCCCGTACCGCCAAATACTTCTTTTCCTATTACTACTCCAAAAGCAACTGCAACTGCAAGCATCCAAAGCGGTGTGTCAATTGGTATAATTAATGGAACTAACATTCCTGAAACAAAATAACCCTCTTCTACTTCGTGGTTATTAATTGTTGCAAAAATAACTTCAATTCCTAAACCAACAACATATGAAACAAGTAATAGAGGAACTAATTTTATAGCTCCAATTAAGAAATTATCAAAATTCCAAAAATTACTACTTAGAAATGACATACCATCTTGATATCCATTAATTGCAATATTTTGTTGAAACCCAACATTAAACATTGCAAAAATTAATATCGGAATTAAAGGTATTATAACATTTGTCATAGTACGCTTTAAATCATCAGCTCCTTTTATATGACCTCCTGAATGTGTTGTCTCATTTGGTGTATACACGAAAGTATGAAAAGCGGAATAAGCAGATAACCACTTTTTACCCTTTCCTTTTTCTTTTATATTATGTAATTTTTCTTTTAATCCCATAATCTTATCCTATTTCTTTTAACATTAAGTCTAAGCCTTTTCTTATAATTTCTTGATGTGGCTGTTTAGAAACACATACAAATTCTGTTAAGGCAAAATCCTCTGGTGCAACTTCGTACATTCCTAAACTCTCCATTTCATCTAAATCTTTATACAAACAAGCTTTTAATACTTGCATTGGATACATATCTAAAGGAAAAACTTCTTCATAGTTACCTGTAACTACAAATGCTCTATGCTCCCCGTTTGTATTGGTATTTAAATCAAACTTTTTATTAGGAAACAACCAAGAAAAAGTTAATGCTCTTGATGTTGAGATCTTATTAAAAACAGGCATTGTCCAACCAAAAAACTCATAATCATCACCTTCAGGAATTACCGTTACCATATTATTATAGTAGCCTAAGTTTCCTTTTAAGTTTTGAGTAGTTCCAGTTAAAACATTTCCGCTAATAATTCTTGAATTTCCTTCTTTTAATTTACCCTCAACAATTGAAGAAATAGTAGCGCCAATTTTAGTTTTGTAATATTTAGGTGCTTTAACAAATGAGCCCGCCAAAGCAATAATACGTTCAGCATTAAATTTACCTGTTAATAGCAGTTCACCAATAATAACCAAGTCTTGTGGCTCTATAGTCCAAACAACTTCGCCTTTATTTACTGGATCAATTTTTGCAATTTGAGTACCAACATTCCCTGAAGGATGTGGCCCTGAAACTTTATGCAATGTAATATTGTTTAACCCGTCAAAAGGTGAGTTTGCATTTTTCCCTACAGAGACATGAACTTCACCTGAAGTTAATTTACTTAAAGCAGTAACTGCTGCTTGTAACTCATTTTCTTTTCCTGCCAAAACATAATCGTAATTAGCAGCTAAAGGAGCACTTGCATAGGCAGAAATAAAAATTGCTTTAGGTGTTTTTGTCGGATTTGCAATTACAGCATAAGGTCTTTGCATTATAAATGGCCAACAACCTGATGCTAACAAGTGGTTTTTAATGGCATCAGCTTTCATTGTTTTTGGGTCTTTTATCCCAAAATCAAAAAATTGTTGCTCACTATCAGCTTGAATCTTAATTGCTAATATTTTTCTTTTTTCACCACGTACAATGTCAATTACTTCACCACTTACTGGAGAAGGAAATTTCATTTCCTCATTCGCTTTATTATAAAAAACTGATTCACCAGCTTTTAATTTTTCGCCAACTTTTACTGATAATTTTGGAATAATACTGTGGAAGTCTTCAGGCTTTAATGTAAAAACATTACTAGATAAGGCATTCTCGGTAATTTTTTCAGATTCACCTTTTAGCTTAATATCTAAACCTTTTTTAATTTGAATGTCCTGTGACATATTTATAGTTTAATTAATAGTCTTTAAAAACGGAGCAAAAATAACAATTTCTAACTTATGATGTATGATTTTTATCATGTTTTTATGTAACATTTATAATCATTTAAAATGCAAATTAGTTTTATTACTTTTACATTTACCTTTTTGGTATGCATATTGTTAATATCAATTAAAAAATCCTAATTACTTTGAAAAAATATTATCTGCTTTTCTGTTTTTCCTATTTTATTCAATTTGGTTATTCACAATCTAATTTTACGGAACCTGACTATATTAAAACCATTGTTTTTAAATCTGCTGTTTTAAATACTTATGCGCCAATTATTAAACTTGGGGAAAGAATTAATCTTTCATTTGATGATTTAAATGCAAACGAAGAAGATTACACCTATAAAATTGAACATTGCAATATAAATTGGGAACCTTCAGATTTATCTGAATCTGAATTTATTAAAGGGTATGCTGAAGATAGAATTCGGAATTACGAAAATTCTTTTAATACGCTTCAGCCGTACACAAATTATACGTTAACAATTCCAAACGAAAATACCCAAATTAAAATTTCAGGAAATTATATATTGTCGATTTTAAATGAAGATAATGAAGTTGTTTTTAAGCGTCATTTTGTGGTTTATGAACCAAAAGTAACTGTTGGGGTTACCGTTTACAAAAGCAGAGATATTTCAACAATAAACACAAAACAATCGGTTGAATTTATTATTAACAATCCAAACTTTAGAATTAACAATCCCGATGAGGAAATAATTCCTGTAATTCTTCAAAACAACAATTGGCAAACAGCTATTAGCGGTTTAAAACCTCAGTTTTACAGAGGAACCCAATTACTTTATAAGTACAACAAAGAAACTAGTTTTTGGGGTGGAAATGAATTTTTATATTTTGATTCAAAAGACATTAGAAGTTCTACCCTAAATATTGCCAATGTTGAATTAGGAAACGAACTTTACAATACTTATTTATATACAAATGAAGAAAGAATAAACAAACCATATACCTTATTTCCTGATGTAAATGGTAATTTTATTGTGAGATCTATCCTTGGAAAAAATAGCAATACCGATGCCGATTATAGTTGGGTTTACTTTTCCTTAAAAACCACACAAAACCTTGAAGGTAAAGAGATTTACATTAGTGGAAATTTTAACAATTGGCAGTTAAATGAAACCAATAAACTCAATTACAATACAGAAACTGGTTTATATGAAGCCTCACTTCTTCTAAAACAAGGGTTTTACAATTATCAATACATGACTAAAACTGAAAATGGAGTGCTTAGCAATTATGATATTGATGGTTCATACTACCAAACAGAAAATGATTACACCGTTTTAGTGTATTATACTAAATTTGGAAGTAGATATACACAAGTTATTGGTGTTGGTTTTGGTAATTCCGAAAAAATTAACAACTAACCTATTAGATTTTTAGTATCTTTGAAATACTTAATACTTGGTAAATAGCTATGGTACAACAGGTAACAAATGGCATAAAAATTTCTGTAATTTCTAATTTTGAAACCACAAGTTATCGAAATTATAAACTATACTATGTTTTTAGTTATCAGGTTACTATTGAAAACCAGAGTAATGAAACTGTGCAACTTTTAGAGCGCCACTGGAAAATTTTTGATTCATTAAACAATGTTGAAATAGTTGAAGGTTCTGGAGTTATTGGCAAAAAACCAATTTTAAAACCAGGTCAAATTCACACCTATGCATCTAATTGTTTTTTAACTTCTCCTATTGGTGCTATGTCTGGTTTTTACAATATGGTAAATTTTGCAACCACAAAAATATTTAAAGTATACATTCCCACATTTCAATTAATAGTTCCTAATATTAGTAACTAAAAATAAATGAAATGAACTTTTATTAATTTTAACTCAAATGGGGAAATGTGTGTTCTCAGCAAGCACACAGCTAAAAAAAAGAATCTATGAAATTTAGCATTATAAAATTCAAACCAAGTCTTAAACCCACACGAATAGAAACTAAAGGGTTAGAATGTTTAAACTGTGGCCAACCATTAACAGGAAATGAAAATTTTTGCTCATTTTGTGGACAAAAAAATACCATAAAAAAATTAAGCTTTAGCTATTTTATAAGTAATTTATTTTCAGGTTTTTTTTCTTATGACTCTCGTTTTTGGACCACATTTATTCCTTTGTTAACAAAACCAGGGAAAGTTTCAAAAGAATATATTGAAGGTAAACGAGCTAGATTTGTAAACCCGTTTCAATTGTATTTAAATATCTCCATTATTTTCTTTCTATTATTAGGGTTAACTACCAACAACTTAAATGAAAATAAAAACGCTGTAAATAATGTTCTAACAGCAACACAAAACTTAGATTCAATCTCTCAAAAAGGAACAAAACAGCTAGATTCAATTTTAACAAATGCTAAAGAAGAAATCATAAAAGCAAACCCAAATGATTCAACAAAAACTAATGTCATTCTAAATTTAGGAAATCTCTTTAATATTTCTCAGTCTAAAACCAACCAAGAATATACATATAATATCAAAAATGATACAACTCAAAACATTGATATATTTAATAGAATAACAGATTTTTATCACTTTAATAATAAGTTTCCAACTTATAATAATAAACAAGCTTTGGATAGTTTGGGCTACAAAAAAACATTTTGGAATACATTTTACTACCAAGAAGTTATAAATATTACAAAGAATATAAAACAAATACAATCTGATGGTGGCAAAAGTTACTTTAAAAAACTCACCTCTTTTATCTCTATTTCTTTATTTATTTTTCTGCCCATTTTTACACTATTTTTAAAAGCAGTATATTTTAGAAGAAAGTTCACTTATATGGAGCATTTAGTTTTTGTATTTCACACTCAAACTGTATTCTTTTTGCTGTTTGTGATTTTTTACTTACTCAATTTATTTATTGAATTAGAATCTTATTCTTGGGTTTTGGTACTTTTGTTTTTACTTTATTTATACAAAGCGCTACGTAATTTTTATAAACAAGGAAGATTTAAAACAATACTAAAATTTATATTATTAAACAGCTTTTACCTGTTTTTAGGTATCATAGGATTTACCATTGTTTCTATACTTTCTTTTGCTGTTGATTAAAAAATTGATATTGTTTTTTCTTGATGAACTAAATCTTCATACAGCATTTCAATAGTGTTATTTTCTTTTTTTACGGAAGTAATACTTACGGTTTCTACATAAGAACGTTTCATAAAAACCGACTGCTCTTTATCTCCAATTTCTGAATGATGAAAATCTAAAATAGTTGAAGAAGTGAATTCATTTTCAGCTACCCAGTTTTGAAACCAAACTTTTCTCAATTCCTTTATTTCATTGGTATACAAAGTAGAAGAAGACCAAATTTTAGGTTCATTCTTCAGTTTTGTAAAATGCTTTTGATTTTCATCCCAAATTAATTCATATAAATTTAATTGGGTATTATTCCAATCAACAATTACCATGGTAAAAGGTTCTATTTCAGCTAAATTTAAATTTTCAATGTAATCTATAAAGTTCGTAGTCTGAAGTATTTCTTTTCCAATAATACCTCTACTTTTTTTGTAAGCATTTTTCTTATCATGCTTAATAAAAGCACCATTTAATATACATATTAATCTGTTTTTAGAACTTGTTCCTACCCAAGTACCTCCACCAGTTTTATCTTTCGGGAATAACATTTCAATACCATTTTCCTCATACTTTTTTGGTGAAAATGTTTCACGTAACCGTTGTTCATCTCTATTAGAAGTTAAAATAAAATTATTGTTAGGTAATGGCAAGAAAGTAACGGTACACATTCTATTAAAATTTGAATATTGAGTATTAGTTTATAACAAAAAAAGTAAATCCTATTTTGTAACTTTGCATGGCAAATTTAATCAGAAAAACCTTTAAAAAATAATATAATGGCTACAGGATTTTATAAAGTACCGAAAGCAGTTAACGAAGTTGTAAAGTCATACGCTCCGGGATCTCCAGAACGTAAAGCATTGTTAGATACGTACAAAAAAATGTACAATGAACAAGTTGACATTCCTTTTTATATTGGAGGAAAAGAATACAGAACAGGAAATACAGTTGATATTAATCCTCCACATGATCATAAACATTGTGTTGGGAAATACCACCTTGCTGAAAAAGAACATATTGAATTAGCTGTAAAAGCTGCTGCTGAAGCACGTGTAAAATGGGCTGCAACAAGTTGGGAACACAGAGCTGCAATTTTCTTAAAAGCTGCAGATTTATTAGCTGGACCATTCCGTTATAAAATGAATGCTGCAACTATGATTGCACAGTCTAAAAATGTAATGCAAGCAGAAATTGATGCAGCTTGTGAATTAATTGACTTTTTACGCTTTAATGTTCAGTTTATGACTGAAATTTATAACAACCAACCTATTTCTTCTCCTGGAATTTGGAACCGTATGGAATACCGTCCATTAGAAGGATTTGTATATGCTATTACTCCGTTTAACTTCACCGCAATTGCTGGTAATTTACCTGCCGCACCTGCTTTAATGGGGAATGTAATTATATGGAAACCTGCAAGATCTCAAGTATATTCAGCTCAAGTAATTATGGAATTATTTAAAGCTGCTGGTTTACCTGATGGTGTTATTAATATGGTAACTGGTAATTCAGGAACTATTACAGATGTTTTATTAAATAGTGCTGATTTTTCTGGAGTTCACTTTACAGGATCTACACCGGTATTTAACAGTTTCTGGGAAACTATTGGTAAAAACATGAATACTTATAAAACCTACCCAAGAATAGTTGGAGAAACTGGTGGGAAAGATTTTATTTGGGCACATCCTTCATCAAATGCACAAGAAGTTGCAACTGCAATTTCAAGAGGTGCTTTTGAATATCAAGGTCAAAAATGTTCAGCTGCTTCAAGAGCTTATTTACCTAAAAGTTTATGGCCAGCTATTAAAGAATCTGTTTTAAAAGATGTAAAATCGTTTAAAATGGGAACTCCTGAAGATACTTCAAACTTTATAAATGCTGTAATTGATGATAGAGCCTTCAAAAAACTTTCAGGTTGTATTGAAGAAGCTAAAAAAGATGCTGATGCAGAAATTATTGTTGGTGGTGGTTATAATGATTCAGTTGGGTACTTTATTGAGCCAACAATTATAGTAACAACAAACCCTCAATATAAAACAATGGTTAATGAGTTATTTGGACCAATTATGACCATTTACATATATGAAGACGAGCAATGGGAAGAAATATTGGATGTTGTTGATAAAACAGGTGAGTTCGCTTTAACGGGTGCAATTTTTAGCGGAGATCGTTACGTAATTGATATTGCAACTAACAAATTAGAAAATGCAGCTGGAAACTTCTATATTAATGACAAGCCAACTGGAGCAGTTGTTGGACAACAACCATTTGGTGGAGCAAGAGGTTCTGGAACAAATGACAAAGCTGGTTCTGTTTGGAATTTATTACGTTGGGTAAGCAACCGTACAATTAAAGAAACGTTTGTAACACCAACTGATTACAGATATCCATTCTTAGGAGAATAACCTTTTATATACATCATTAAAAAACTCGCCAATTGGCGAGTTTTTTTTATCTAATATTTAAAATTTTTTATCCTCCTGTTAATGTATCAGCCCCTGGTAATAAACCAACTAATTCTTGTGGATTATGAATAATTGTTGGCATATGTTGCGGACAGATATAAAATTCGCTTTCTTGATAATAGAATTTTGTTACAGGTGTTTCAACTGAAGATTTTTTACAAACTAAACATTCTTTAACGTTACTCATGATTTTACATTTTTGATTTAGGACAAAAATACCTTAAATTATTTAATAGGTTTGTGACATTAATCAGCTTATCTCTTTTTCAAAGGTATATGAACCACTTTTTTAGTTTCAAAAAATTCCTCATCAAAAAAATCTGTTAAATTGTATTGTGTTGCCTTAGGAAAATTCGCTAATTCTTCTGCTAAATCACCACCTTTTAAATATAAAATTCCATTTTTCAATTCGTGTCTTTGCTTTTTCGCAACTTTGGTTTTTACCCACTTAGAAAAATCATCCATATTGGTAACTGCTCTACTCACAATAAAATCGAACTCCCCTTTTACGTTTTCAGCCCTAATAGCTTCTGCTTTTACGTTTTCTAAACCAAGTGCAGTAGCAACTTCATTTACTACCTTAATTTTTTTTCCAATAGAGTCTACCAAATAAAAATTTGTTTCAGGAAACAATATAGCTAATGGAATACCTGGGAAACCGCCTCCAGTACCAACATCTAACACAGATGCTTTAGGTTGAAAAGGTTGTACTTTTGCAATTCCTAATGAATGTAATACATGATGAACATACAATTCATCAATATCTTTTCTTGAAATTACGTTAATTTGAGCATTCCACTCTTTGTATAAATCTTCTAATTTAGAAAATTGATTTATTTGAATTTCTGATAAATTAGAAAAATACTTTGTGATAAATTCCATTGGATAAATATTTGGATGGCAAAATTACGCTTTCCTAAATTAAACTCACAACTTTTAAAAAAATGTTATTTTTTTCATAAAATTTTTACTTGACAGTATAATTGGTGTAATTTTGGGGAGTATATTTGACATATATAATTTAATTTATGATTAATAAGGCAATACATTTTTCAAGGATTGACAAAGCTGCTTTTTTTAAAACGCTGAACAAAAGAGTCAATACTTATTTTAAAGAAAATAAAATTAAACGTACAGGTAATTGGAATTTATACTCCAAAGCTATTATTATGTTCGCTATTTTTTTAGTCCCTTTACTCTTAATATTAACTGTAAATATGCCACAATGGGCATTACTATTACTAACCGTTGTGATTGGAATTGGTATGGCGGGTGTTGGAATGAATGTGATGCACGATAGCAATCACGACTCTTTTTCAAGCAAAAAATGGGTAAACAAATTAATGGGAAGCAGTATTTACATTTTAGCAGGAAACGTATACAATTGGAAAGTGCAACACAATGTATTGCATCATACTTTTACCAATATTGAAGGATATGATGAAGATATTGATGCCGGAAGAATTATTCGCTTTTCAAAACATGCCAAATGGTTAAAAATTCATAAGTTTCAAAAGTATTATTCGTTTTTATTGTATGGGTTATTAACTATAAACTGGGCTATTACCACCGATTTTAAACAAATGCACAATTATTTAAAACGTAAACTTTCGTATGGGAAATTTCCAAACCCAACTACAGAGTGGACTGTTTTAATTATTACTAAATTAGTTTATTATTTTTTATGGATTGTTTTACCGCTACTTGTTTTAGATATTGCTTGGTGGAAGATTTTAATCGGTTTTTTTGTAATGCATTATACCGCAGGAATAATTTTAAGCGTTGTTTTTCAATTGGCTCATATCGTTCCTAAAACAGAAATGCCTTTACCTGATAAGGAAGGAAATTTAGAGCATACTTGGGCTGTTCATCAATTATTTACTACGTCTAATTTTGCACCAAAAAATAAGTTTGTATCCTGGTATACAGGAGGACTTAACCATCAGGTTGAACATCATATTTTTCCTCATATTTCACATGTTCATTATGGGAAAATTGCAAAAATTGTAAAAGAAACAGCTGCGGAATTTAATTTACCTTATAACGAATATAAAACCTTTAAAAAAGCACTAATTGAGCATTTTCATCAATTAAAAACATTAGGAACAAAACCTACTTACGTATAATTATATTTTATGACCAATCAACTATCCAACAGAATTAACAGTTTGCCAATTTCAGAAACTTTGGCAATGGCAGCTAAAGCAAGAGAATTAAAAGCGCAAGGAAAAGATATTATAAGTTTAAGCTTGGGAGAGCCCGATTTTAATACACCTGATTTTATTAAAGAAGCTGCCATACAAGCTATTCATGATAATTATAGTTCATATAGCCCTGTTGATGGTTATTTAGATTTAAAACAAGCTATTTGCAGAAAATTTAAACGCGATAACAATTTAGTATACCAGCCAAATCAAGTAATAGTTTCAACAGGTGCAAAACAATCTATTGCAAATGTAGCAATGGTTTTGTTAAACCCTGGAGATGAAGTGTTATTACCTGCACCATATTGGGTTAGTTATTCAGCAATTTCAATATTAGCAGAAGCAACTTATAAAGAAATTCCTTCAACAATTGAAACTGACTTTAAAATTACTCCTCAACAGTTAGAAGCTGCCATTACACCTAAAACAAAACTGATATTTTTTAACTCACCAAACAATCCAAGTGGTACTGTTTATAGTGAGGCAGAATATAGAGCTTTGGCAAAAGTGTTAGAAAAATATCCAAATATTTATATTCTTTCTGATGAAATTTATGAACATATTAATTATGGCGAACCTGTTTTTAGTTTTGCAGCTATTGAAAATATGTACGATAGAACAATTACAGTTAATGGTGTAGCAAAAGCATTTGCTATGACTGGTTGGAGAATAGGTTATATAGGCGCACCTGAATGGATTGCAAAAGCATGTAACAAGATGCAAGGACAAATAACTTCAGGAGCAAACAGTATTGCGCAACGTGCTACTATTGCTGCTTTAGATGCTCCAGTTTCAAAAATTCAATATATGGTTGATGAATTCAAAAAACGTAGAGATATGGTTTTAGAATTATTGGGTGCTATAGATGGTTTTAAATTAAATATACCACAAGGTGCATTTTATGTATTTCCAGATATATCAGCATTTTTTGGTAAAGAAATTAAAGGACATAAAATTGAAACAGCTGATAATTTTTCAATGTTTTTATTAGAAGAAGCAAATATTGCAACGGTAACCGGTGAAGCTTTTGGCGCTCCAAATTGCATTAGAATATCTTACGCTGCTTCTGAGGCTCAATTACGTGAGGCTATAAAAAGAATTGAAGAAGCTTTAAGTTAAAAGTATTTTTAATTATAAACTATACAAAAAGGTTTTTCAATAATTGAAAAACCTTTTTGTATTTAATACTTATTTTAAAAAAACAACACATTCATATAAATAGCAATTTTTAAAAATCACCATTCAAACCATTTACTAACAGCATCTTAAATTTTTATTTCTATACATAAATTTTATAAAAAGATATTTAATTTTAATTTATCTTTGTTAAGCTTAACAGTGAATGTTAAAGCATTTTAATTTATGCAATAAATTTATTTTGCGGATTTGAGTTTTTGAAAATTAAGAAGTCATATTCAAAAATTGCCTTTTAGAAAGGTTCAAATCATAGGTTAACTTCTACACAAATTTCACAATAGTATCTAAAACTATTTTGTGAAAAACAAACATCACATGTATTTATTTGCCATAAAATAGCAATCGATTTAAATCTGTATTTAAAAAAATAAGGATTTAGAAATCTATCGTATGTATTGTGCAATAAAATGCTGTGAACAAAAAAAATTAAGTTTACTAATTAAAAATTAAGAAAAATGAAAACAATGCTAATTCTTTTTGCAATGGTAACGCTAGCCTTTACAAATAAAACTGAAGATTTAACTGCTATCAAAGCAACATTTGATGGAGCTGAAGAAGAAATTTACTATTTTATTGATGAAGATGATAATGTATATTCTTTTGATAGCATAAATGAGAATGCTAGTGAAAAATACAATCTTACAGAAAAACAATATATAGGAAAAACATTTAATGTAACCTATAAAGTTGAAACTAAAACCAATGAATTAGAAGAAGAATACGAATCTTATATCATCGTTAAATTAGAGTTATTAAAATAAAAAAGAGACTGTCTAAAAAGTTTATAAAACCTGAACTTGTTATTTTAAACACCGTTAAAATAACAAGTTCTCTTACTTTTTAAACAGTCTTTATTTTAAATTAAAAATCGTAAATTCAGTTCTTAAAAAGCTGACAATCAATAATATTATTTAAATAAAATAGAAACTACCTATTAAAGGTACACTAAGTGGAAATAAATTCAAATTATAAAAAAAAAGAAGAAACAATTAAAAGAAACTATTTAGTTGTTTCAAAATGGGGTGAATCTCTAGATATTGCCTACTCAATTCTCTTAGAAGGGAATGCCGTAAAAATGTATATTGAAGATAAACCTTCAAAAGAAATTGGTTATGGTTTCATCAAAAAAGTTCAAGATTGGAGAAAACATGTAGAATGGGCAGATCTAATTATTTTTGATTATACGGGTTACGGAAAAATATGTGAGGAACTTAGAGCTTCTGGAAAACTAGTTTTTGGAGGTTGTGAGTATAGCGATCAATTAGAATTAGACAGAAATTTTGGGCAAGAAGAACTTAGAAAACACAAAATAAAAGTATTACCATTTAAGGAATTTTGCAATTTTGAAGAGGCTATTAGCTATGTAAAAGCGAAACCCGATGCTTATGTAATTAAACCTTGTGGAGAAATTCAAGATTTAAAACAATTGCTTTTTGTTGGAAGTGATGATGAGGGCTTAGACGTGATTCGTGTATTAAAAGCTTATGAAAAATCTTGGGGAAACAATTTTGGGAATTTTCAACTTCAAAGAAAAGTAAAAGGGGTTGAAGTCTCAGTTTCTGCATTTTTTAATGGAAAAGAATTTATACATCCCATCAATATTACTTTTGAACATAAAAAACTTTTTCCAAAAGAATTAGGTGTTTCAACAGGAGAAATGGGCAGTAGCATGTTTTGGGTGAAAGATTCTCCAATTTTTGATGCAACACTGAAAAAATTTGAAACTACATTGGCAAAAAATCATTTTATTGGACATATAGATCTTAACTGTATTGTAAATGGAAATGGTATTTATCCTTTAGAATTTACACCTCGGTTTGGATATCCACAAATATTTATTCAAAGAGCTGGTATTAATGAACCTATTGGCAATATGCTATACAAAATAGCCAACGGCCAAAAGTTTATGATTAATGTGAAAAAAGGATTTCAAGTAGGTGTGTTTATTGTTGTTCCTCCATTTCCTTATGAAGATAAAAAAAGTTTTAATTTGTTTTCTAAAGATTCAGTAGTCATTTTTAAAAAGGATTTAAAAGAAGGAATACACCCAATGCATTTAAAGAAAATAAATGATGAATGGCTTATTACAGGAAATACGGGTATTGCATTATTAGTAACTGGCACAGGAATCACAATGAAAGATGCTCAAAAAATGATGTATAACCGTGTTCATACCATTATTGTAAATAACAGTTATTATAGAACTGATATTGGTGATAGATGGTTTAACGAATCAGACAAGTTAATGTCTTGGGGTTTAATCTAAACTAAAAAAAATGACTTTAGACTTTATTAATTTAAACAAATCTCCAAAACAATTTTTTGATATATTACCTGCAGATTGGCAACGTATTATTGTTCCTGAATGGGATGCTTATAAAAAAACATCAGCAATTTATGTTTTAAAAGATGAACATGAGATAGTTGCTGGCGGCATTGTTTTTTCAAACAATCACCCTGAAATGTCTGATTTCGAAAAATCATTTCAATATTTATACCAAGAAGGTTATTTATATATTGGTTATCTATGGGTAATTCCTCAAAAAAGGAATCAACAATTAGCATCAAAATGGTTAGCTAAACTTAAAGAAGAAAATAAAAATCAAAAATATTGGCTCACTATTGAAGAAGAATCTCTTAGCTATTTTTATAAGAAAAATGGTTTTAAACTCTTAAAAGAAAGTACTAATTCAGCTTATAAAGAATGGTTGCTTACCTATAATCCTTAATAAAAAATCAACATTTATTACAATTATAAAATCACCTTTTCATTTTAGTATGAAAGGGTGATTTTGCTTTTGGTTTAAGTAAGTGTATGCTTCGTTTTATTTTCCTTATATAGTTTAACTTTATCTTTGTAATGAACATGTTTAACGCTTGAAATATTAAATTTAAATGTGTTGGTTTTTAGAAGAAATTAAAATACTGAAGAATCAACTTGCCCACAATAAGATGTTAATAAAAAATTGTTTAAAAGAATAGTTTTGATTTAATTAAACAATATGTTTGTAGTAGAAAAAACAAAAGTCCTAAAGCGACAACTTTAAGACTTTTAAATGTGGTAACGCTAAAAGAAGCGTCAGATTTATTTTACAGTACAAATCTACATGACTTCTTTTAGCCTACCAAAATTTTTAACATAAAAATTTAAGCATATACTTAATTATATGCACGGTAGCTAGTATGATTTAAATTTGGTTAAACACACCCACACTGCATATAGCAGTTTGAGAAGAAACCAAAAACGTGGTTTTTTTATTTACAACCTAAAGGTGTGCTCAAAAAACGAAGTGCTAAGAAAGACGTCTATAAAAGTCTTTCAACATCTTAAAATTTTAAAAAAA